>JACZSK010000070.1 GCA_022574255.1 Pseudomonadota bacterium | reverse complement strand
GGTATATGCGGCAGGCGAAGAACCAATCGAAAATATCGATCATCTGGCTTTGGCCGAAGGCCTGAAGGCCCGCGGCCACAAGGGCGTTCACGCAATTGACGGCGAACAGGATTTGGCGCCGCTGCTGGCGGAACTGGCGGCACCGGGCGACCTGGTGATCTGCCTTGGCGCGGGCAGCATTTCCCAGTGGGCCTACGGGCTGATGGATAGCCTGCCTGCGTTGGCTCATGTCGCGGACGACGGAAAGGGCGCCGCATGAATGCCTTGACCCATGCCTCGACAGTTATGGAGAGCCTGCCGGCAGTGCGCGGCAGCTATGAGCAAGATGCGGCGCTGGGCCAAATGACCTGGTTTCGCACCGGCGGGCGCGCTGAGGTTCTCTTCAAGCCCGCCGATGAAGAGGATTTCATTGCCTTCACGCGCGGCCTGCCGCCCGATATTCCGGTCACGATCATCGGTGTGGGGTCCAACCTGCTGGTCCGCGACGGCGGCGTCCGGGGCGTTGTTGTGCGCATGGGCAAAGCCATGGCCGAAATCACCATTCAAGATGATCTGATCAGTGCGGGGGCCGGTGCGCTGGGCGTGACCATCGCCGCCAGGGCGCAGGAAGCCGGACTGGCGGGGCTGGAATTCCTCAAGGGCGTGCCCGGCTCGGTTGGCGGGGCGCTGCGCATGAATGCCGGCGCCTACGGTTGCGAGGTTGGCGATATTTTCGTCGAGGCCCGCGCCATTGATCGCGGCGGGCAGGTTCATAACCTGACCCATGGCGAGATGGAATTTGCCTACCGCCACACGGGCGTTTCCGAAGACCATATTTTCCTGTCGGCTGTTTTTCGCGGCCAGGCGGCGGACCGCCGAGAAATCGCCGCCCGCATGAAGGGCATCATGGACGCCCGCGAGCAAAGCCAGCCCCTGAGAACCCGTACCGGCGGCAGCACATTCAAGAATCCGGACATCGAAGACAGCGGGCGCAAGGCCTGGCAATTGATCGATGAAGCCGGTTGCCGCGGGCTGACGGTGGGCGGCGCCATGGTCTCGGAAAAGCATTGCAATTTCCTCATCAACACTGGCGACGCGACGGCGGCGGACCTGGAAAACCTGGGCGATGAAGTGCGCAGCCGGGTGCTGGAGAGCACCGGCGTGGCGCTGGAATGGGAAATTCGCAGAATTGGCAACAAGGGAGCGAAACTGTCATGAGCGCGCCGGTGATGGACAGGTTCAAGCGGGTGCCTCCGCGAAAGGCACGTCGCACCAGGGTTCGGAAAAAGCGCGTCTCGACGCCGGTGCGCCTGTTCAGGCTGTTGCGCCGAAACCGCACTCTGGCATTGGCCGGGGCGCTGTTGCTGGCGCTGGCAGCCAGCTGGCAGGCGGGCGTTTTCGCGGTGGCGCGCGACCGGGTGGTGATGGTTGCCGGCGATACGGCGGCGCGGGCCGGGTTGGTGCTGGACGCCATTGAAATCGCCGGGCTGAACCGGACCACCAGGGCGGAGATGATTGCAGCGCTTGGCGTCGCTACCGGCGACCCAATGCTCGGCGTCGATATAGTGGTTGTGCGAATGCGCGCCGAGGCATTGCCATGGGTCCGCGAGGCGGCGGTCGCCCGGCGTCTGCCCGGCAGCCTGAGCGTTACGGTTCAGGAGCGCGTGCCTTATGCGCTTTGGCAACTGAAGGAAACGCTGTGGCTGATGGACGAAGGCGGCACCCGCATCACCAAACGCAATCTGCAGCGCTTTTCCGGTCTGCCGTTGATCGTCGGGGAGGGCGCCGGTGAAGAGGCGACCGCACTTTTCGCCTTGTTGGCGGAAGAGCCCGGGCTGGATGAGCGGGTGCGCTCCGCGGTCCGCGTCGGCAGCCGCCGCTGGAACCTGGAGTTTCGCAACGGCGTGCGTCTGATGCTGCCGGAGGTGGGCGCCGACTATGGCCCCCGGGATGCATGGGCGCGATTTGCCGATTTGCAGCGCCGTTATGGATTGCTGGAGCGAGAGGTAACAACCCTGGACATGCGATTGGATGACCGCCTGGTTCTTAAGGTTACACCGGAAGGCAGGAAGGCAATAAGGGCGGCCGGGCACAAAACCTGAGACACGTAATTGACGAGGACAACAAGTTGAAGGCAAACGGAAATACCATGACCCGGATGAACAGGCGCCGCCGTGCGCTGGGCTCTGACCGCCTTGTGGCGGCGCTGGACGTCGGCACCACCAAGGTCTGCTGCATCGTCGCCGAGGTCGATAAGGACGACGGGATCAATGTGCTGGGCATGGGCTACCGGGTGTCCGGTGGTGTGCGTGCGGGCGCGGTCGTGGATATGGACCAGACTGAATCGGCGATCCGCGCCGCGGTCGATCAGGCGGAGCGCGTTGCAGACCAGACCATCGACGAAGTGATTGTCAATCTTTCGGCGGGATCACCCCTTTCGCGCATCGTTGAAATGGATGTTGCCATTGATGGCTACCAGGTCAGCCAGGCGGATGTCGATGGGCTGGTAAAGGCCGCTGCCGGCCAGATCGCCGCCGAGGATCGCGAGATCGTGCATGCCTTTCCCGCCTGTTACTCGATCGATGGAGCCATCGGCGTGAGCGAGCCAGCGGGCATGTTCGGCGACCGTCTGTCGGTGGCGCTGCATGTGCTGACCGCCGCCCAGGGACCGGTGCGCAATCTGGAGGCCTGCGTCGAGCGGGCGCATCTGGGCGCCATGCGAAAGGTTATCTCACCCTATGCTTCAGGGCTGGCGACCTTGGTGGATGACGAGATTGAATTGGGCGCTGCCTGCGTCGATATGGGTGGCGGCACCACCACGATCTCTATCTTTGCTCGCGGCGCCATGGTTCACGCCGACATCATTCCCATGGGTGGCAGGGATATTACCGAGGCCATTGCCCGCGAGTTGCTGACCCCGCTGGATGAGGCCGAGCGATTGAAGACATTGCACGGCAGCGCCATGGCCAGCCGCTCTGACGAAGAGGAATTCATTGACGTGCCGCAGATGGGCGAAAACGAGTTTGGCGACGATGGCGTTAACCGCGTGCCCCGTGCCGCCCTGACCGGCACAATCCAGGGGCAAATGGAAAAGACGCTCGATGCGGTGCGCGAAAAGCTTGCGAGCAGCGGTTTTGACGGCGTTTCGGGCCACCGGGTGGTGCTCACCGGCGGCGCCAGCCAACTGACCGGCACGCGAGAGCTGGCGCAACAGGTTCTGGGCAAACAGGTGCGCATCGGGCGGCCGCGCGGCATCATCGGACTGCCGGATTCAGCGGCCGGTCCCGCTTTTTCCACCTGCGCCGGGCTTCTTGTTTATGCGGTCCGTGCGCCCCTGGAGGTTGGTGAAGCAGAGATGCCGGCGCATTTCCCGCTGCCCGAAGCCGGCGGATTTCAGCGCATGGGGCGCTGGCTGCGAGAGAATTTATGAGCGCGTTTTTTCAATTTCCGGGCGGTTGTATTGCCCGGGTCAATACCAAGGCCTCCCGGCTGTTTGCCGGGAATCAGATGAGGGAAGAGTAAGCGCGGCTGCCAGCCGCGTCGTTACGCACAACAGTGAAAGGAAGACAAGATGTCTATCAACCTGACGATGCCTGAGCTTACCGAGCTCAAGCCAAAGATCACCGTCATTGGTGTTGGCGGTGCCGGCGGCAACGCCGTGAACAATATGATCGGAGCCGAGCTCCAGGGAGTTGATTTCGTTGCCGCGAATACCGATGCCCAGGCGCTGGCCAATTCCAAGGCCGACCGCAAGATTCAGCTGGGGGTCGAAATTACCCAGGGGCTGGGTGCTGGGTCGCAGCCCGAGGTCGGGCGCGCCGCCGCCGAGGAGACCGTGGATATGCTGCAGGACGCCCTTGCCGGCTGTCACATGACCTTCATTACGGCGGGCATGGGCGGTGGCACGGGCACCGGCGCCGCGCCGGTTGTCGCCCGGCTGGCCCGCGAACGCGGCATCCTGAGCGTCGGCGTGGTGACCAAGCCCTTCCAGTTTGAGGGTCAACGCCGCATGGATGTGGCCGAGCAGGGCATCGCCGACCTTCGGGAATTTGTCGATACGCTGATTATCATCCCGAACCAGAACCTGTTCCGCATTGCCAACGAGAAAACCACATTCGCCGACGCTTTCACCATGGCCGACGATGTGCTGCACTCTGGTGTGCGCGGCATCACCGATCTGATGGTCATGCCCGGGTTGATTAACCTGGACTTCGCCGATATCCGCACCGTGATGGCGGGTATGGGGACGGCGATGATGGGCACCGGAGAGGCCGAGGGCGAGAACCGTGCCATCGAGGCCGCCCAGGCGGCCATATCCAACCCGTTGCTGGACGAAGTGTCGATGAAAGGCGCCAAGGGCGTGATCATCAACATTACGGGCGGCATGGACCTGACCCTGTTTGAAGTGGACGAGGCGGCCAATCATATCCGCAACGAGGTTGACGAAAACGCCAACATCATTGTCGGGTCAGCGTTCAGCGAAGACCTGAACGGCCGTATGCGCGTCTCGGTGGTTGCGACCGGCGTTGGCGGCGAAGCCAGGGCCGTACCCCCGGCGATTGTTTCCCGCACCACACCGGGCGACGGGATGAAAACCACCATCATCAACGGCGCCACCCGGTTTGTCGCCGAGAGTGCGCCGGAAATGCCGGCTGATTCAGACAATGTCACAGAGCCGGAGATGGCAGCCACGGACATGCCTGCCCAGGCGGCGGCCGACGAGACCGCCATGGGCGAACCTGAAGGCGAGCCTGAAGAGCCTGAAGTGGCGGACGTGGACGCTTTTCTGGCGCCTGAGCCGGCACTTCCGGGCGATATGAAAGAGCCGGAAGGATTCCCGGACGCCTTTGCGGAAGCCGCGCTGACCAACGGGACGTCGCCAGGGCAGGGTCTGGACGCCGCTGACGAAGCCGTGGTTGCGCTGAAACCAGAGGTCATTGAAGCTGCTGAAAATGCGCCGGCAAGCGAGGCCATGCGGACAGGGGTCAAGAGTATAAGCCTGTTCGAGCGCATGACCAACAGCCTGCGTCATGAAGAGCAGCAGGAAGATCCTGACGACGATGACCTTGGCGAAGATATTGTCACGGTTTCAGGCGCCAGAGCCCATCAGGATATCGGTGAGCAAGAAAATGGCGAACCGCCACTTGTTGCTTCCGGCAATGTGGCCGCTGCGTTGGGCGGCATATCACCAGAAGACCGGCCGGTGCCGGCTGTTTCCGACGACTTGGAAATTCCCTCTTTCCTCAGGCGTCAGGCAAACTAACGAAACAGGCTGCACCGACTGTTGTGCTGGCTGGGGCCCTGTCTGGGCTCCAGCCACTTTTTTGTCTGAGACCCTAATCGAGACTGTCGAGCAAACAGAAAAACGCCCTTCGCACCGCCGGCTCAAGGGGCGGCGAGCCCTCGCCGCGCAGGGCGGCCAAGGCCTTGTCCTCAAGGGATCGGCCATTGTTGATGCCGGCGAAGAAATATGACGGGCGCACACCCAGAGCCTGTGCAATGCAGAATAATCGCCCGGCTCCAATGCGGTTTACAGCAGTCTCGTATTTCTGGATTTGCTGGTACGAGAGATCGACCGTGCGCGCCAGCATTTGCTGCGTAATGCCCAGTTCCTTTCGCCGCGCGCGCATCCGGCTGGCGACGTGACGATCAATATCGCGCGCCGCCTGGCGCGAAGAGGGATCAGAGGCATCGGCGGGTCGTTCTGGATTATTCATTGAACCGCAAATTTCTTGTTGGTTCTGACCGCGATCACCGCCATGATGTCCGGCAGGTTCGCCAGGCCATAATCACGCCCGGACCGACAGCCCCTACGCGCCAGGCCTTGACAAGCAGAGGGCATTGCCTTTACCCGGTTGCAGCGTGCTATAATCAGCGATCGGGAAGGTGATTCACCGTAGGCCATAGGATTGCGGCAGGACATTGGATTGAGAAACACTGGATTATATGACATAGGATCAGATCTAAAATACCCGTAATAGTAGTACGCGAATATATTAGCACCACTAAAATGAGAAATAAAGCCCGCTCACGATGCGCAGATGGCTGGCTGTGGGCGACCAGCGCAATTTGAAGGCAGCGGCGAAAAGGACAGGCAATTGAGTGATCGGTACAGGATATTTTCCAGCGTCGCCAAGGTCGCGCTTGCCGTGCTGTTGATGGTGGGAGTCGCGGCCTGCGGGAAGAAGAATAAAGATACCTATTTCGCGCGCGATGTAGAGGTTCTTTACAATCTGGGCGCCGACCGGCTGCAACGCAAGCAATACAAACTGGCCGCTGCGCTATTTGACGAGGTCGAACGTCAGCATCCTTATTCGTCCTGGGCGCGCCGCTCGCAATTGATGTCGGCCTATTCCTATTATGAGGCCAACGAATACGAGGATTCCATCCTCGCTGCCGAGCGTTTTCTGTCGCTGCATCCGGGCAATTCCGCGGCACCCTATGCCTATTACCTGATTGCCGTCTGCTATTATGAGCAGATCAGCGATGTGGGCCGCGATCAGAAGGTGACGGAGCAGGCCCTGAAGGCTCTTTTTGAGGTGATCCAGCGTTTCCCGGAAAGCGAATATGCCCGGGATTCCCAACTCAAACTGGACCTGACCAGCGATCATCTGGCGGGCAAAGAGCTGGATGTTGGTCGCTTTTATTTGAACCAGAGGCAGTATCTTGCCGGAATCGGGCGTTTCAGGATGGTGATTGAGAAATACCAGACCACCAGCCATGCGCCGGAGGCGATGCACAGGCTGGTTGAATCCTATCTGGCGCTGGGTATCGTCGAGGAAGCACAGGCGGTGGCCGCTGTCCTGGGATATAATTATCCGAACAGCAAATGGTACCGCTACAGCTATGCGCTTCTGACCGGGCAGAAGCTGGAGCCCCAGGCGTCAAACAAATCCTGGATCAGCAAAGTTCTGCCCTTCTTTTAGACCCGGGTGGCGGCGGGGGACCGAGAAGCGGTGAGGTGCGATGCTTGCTAGCCTTTCCATTCGTGACATTGTCCTGATCGAAAAGCTGGACATGACTCTGGCCGATGGTCTGTGCGTACTGACCGGCGAGACCGGCGCCGGCAAATCCATTCTGCTTGATGCGCTGGGCTTGGCCATCGGTGCCCGCGCCGATCAATCACTGGTGCGAAAAGGCGCCGGCAAGGCCTCGGTGACCGCCGAGTTCATTCTGGCCGACGACCATCCGGCGCGCGATTTGATGGCTGAACACGATATTGAGGAAGAAGAAGGCAGGCTTTTGCTGCGCCGTGTTCTCAGCGCCGACGGCAAGAGCCGCGCCTATGTCAACGACCAGCCGGTCAGCGTTGGTCTGTTGCGAGCCATCGGCGGCAGCCTGGTTGAGGTGCACGGGCAGCAGGATGACCGGGGATTGCTGAACCCCACCAGCCACCGCGCGCTGCTCGACGCCTATGGCGGTTATGGGGCGGCGCTGGGGTCGGTGCAGGAAGGCCACGGGACGTTGGCCCAGGCGCGCGCGGCATTGGCCCGGGCCCGGGCGGCGTTGGCTGAGGCCGAGCAGGAAGAGGAATATGACCGCCATGCGCTCGAAGAGCTTGTCTCGCTGGACCCGCAAACGGGCGAAGAGGAGGAACTGGCCAGCGCCCGCACATTGATGATGCAGGGCGAGAAGGCGTCGGACCTGCTGGAAGATGTTTTGACTGCTCTGGGCCGCGAGGGCGGTATCGACGCCACCATCCGCGGCGCCCTGCGAAAGCTGGAGCGCACCGAGGCTGCTGTCCGCGAGCGCCTGGGACCGGCGGTCGAGGCGCTGGACCGGGCGGCCATAGAAGCGGAGGACGGCATGGCGGCGCTGCAGGCCGTGGCCCGCGAAATAGAATATGACCAGGAGCGGCTGGAAAAGACAGAGGAGCGGCTGTTTGCCCTGAGGGCCCTGGCGCGCAAGCACAAATGCACCGCCGACGCGCTCGTGCCCTTGCGGATGGCGCTGGAAGAGCGCTTGAGCGATCTTGAGAAGGGCGGCGAGGCGGTGGCCGCGCTGCAGAGCGAAGCAGACAAGCAGCAGGCGCGTTTTGCCGAAGCCGTGGGCAAGCTCACAGTGGCGCGCGGCAAAGCCGCAAAGCGGCTGGACAAGGCGGTGGCCGGCGAGTTGGGGCCGTTGAAAATGGCCAAGGCGCGCTTTCGTACCTGCCTGCTCCCGCTGCAAGAGGACGACTGGACCGCCGATGGTGGCGAGCGTGTCGCCTTTGAGGTGGCGACCAATGTTGGAACTGATTTCGGACCACTGGCGAAAATTGCTTCCGGCGGTGAAATGGTGCGTTTCGTTCTGGCCTTGAAAGTGGTTCTGGCCGGGGCCGGCTCTGCGCCCTGCCTGGTATTCGATGAGGTCGACCGGGGGGTCGGTGGCGCCGTGGCCGACGCGGTGGGCGCGCGCCTGGAGCGATTGGCCGATGACGCCCAGGTTCTGGTGGTCACCCATTCACCGCAAGTGGCGGCCAAGGGCGCGCATCATTGGCGCATCAGCAAGGTGGAATCTGGCCGGGGCAATAGCGCCGTGACGGTTACCGAAATCGTCATCCTGGCCGCCGATGACCGCCGGGAAGAGATCGCCCGCATGCTTTCAGGCCAGTCGGTCACCGACGAGGCGCGCGCCGCTGCCCAGAGCCTGATGCGCCACAGCGCGTAGCAGGTTATGCAAGACAGCTCCCGGATACCGGTTGAAGACCTGGACGAAGCCGAGGCCCGCGCCGAACTGCACCGCCTGGCCCGCGAAATCAAATTCCATGATCAGCGGTACCACGGTGAAGACGCACCGGTCATTGACGATGCGGCATATGACGCCATGCGTGGCCGCAACGGGGCAATCGAGGGGCGTTTCCCCAATTTGGTGCGTGATGACAGCCCGTCGAAGCGGGTTGGCGCGGCGCCAGCCGGCAAATTCCGCAAGGTCGCCCACGCCCGGCCCATGCTGTCGCTGGACAATGCCTTTACCGACGGCGATGTGGCGGATTTCATTGGCCGGGTAAGGCGCTTTCTTAAACTGAAGGAGGACGCGTCGGTCGCCTTGACCGCCGAGCCTAAGATCGACGGCCTGTCTGCCAGTCTCCGCTATGAGCGAGGACGGCTGGTTGTTGGCGCAACGCGCGGCGATGGCCGGGTTGGCGAAGACATCACGGCGAACCTCAGAACGGTGTCCGACATCCCCGAGCGTCTGCATGGCAAGGGTTGGCCTCAAGTGCTGGAGGTGCGCGGCGAGGTGTTCATGGCGAAATCCGACTTTGCCCTGCTCAACGAGGTGCAGGAAGCCGCGGGCAAGGCACCGTTCGCCAATCCGCGCAACGCCGCCGCCGGGTCGGTGCGCCAGCTCGATCCTTCAATCACAGCGGCGCGCCCCTTGAGGTTTTTCGCTTATTCCTGGGGAGAAATCTCGGAAATGCCATTCGAAACCCAGCAAGAAGCGATGGAATCCTTTTCTGGCTGGGGTTTTGCGGTTAATCCGCAGACCCGGCTTTGCCTCGCCCTTGATGATGCGCTGGCGCATTACCGCACCATTGAAGCCGAGCGGGCGGAGATGGATTACGATATCGACGGGGTTGTCTACAAGGTCAACCGGCTGGACTGGCAAGAGCGGCTGGGCATGGTCTTGCGAACACCGCGTTGGGCGACGGCGTATAAGTTCCCGGCGGAAAAGGCGACCACAGTGCTGCTGGACATTGAAATCCAGGTGGGTCGCACCGGCTCGCTGACGCCGGTTGCCAGACTGGAGCCGGTGAATGTTGGCGGCGTATTGGTCTCCAACGCCACCCTGCATAATGCCGACGAGATCGCGCGCAAGGATGTGCGCATCGGCGATATTGTGACCATCCAGCGCGCCGGTGACGTAATCCCGCAGATCCTGGCTGTCGATTTGCGGAAGCGCCCCAAGGGAACCAGGGCCTATGTCTTTCCCGGGAAATGCCCGGCCTGTGGGGCCCATGTTGAACGCGACCGTTACAAGACGGAAGTGGGCGGTGAGACTCGGGTAACGACCGATATCGTCTATCGCTGCACCGGCGGCCTTACCTGCCCGGCGCAGAGGGTGGGGCGGCTCAGGCATTTCGTCTCGCGCGACGCTTTCGACATCGAGGGGCTGGGCAGGAAGCAGGTCGAAGAATTTTTTGAGGCCGGATTGATCCACAGCCCCGCCGATATTTTTACGCTGCAGGCCCGGGTCGAGGCGGGGGAAATCAATATTGTCGAGCGCGAGGGCTGGGGCGAAACGTCGGTGGCTAACCTGTTCGACGCCATCAACGCCCGGCGGGCAATCGCCATGGACCGTTTTCTGTTCGCACTTGGCGTTCGCCATATCGGCCAAGCCGGGGCGCGGCTGCTGGCGCTGAATTACGTGTCCTTGCAGGCCTTCCTGGACGCCATGGTCGAGGCGCGCGAGGAGAAAAGCGATGCCCGGTTGGAGTTGATCGGCTTCGAGGGCATGGGCAAGAAAGTGGCCGGGACGCTGGTGGATTTTTTCCGGGAAGAGCATAACCGCGACGTGGTGGCGGCTCTGCAGGCCCAGGTGACCGTCGCCGACTTCGAGCAGCCGGAAAGCGATTCGCCCCTGACCGGCAAGCGTATCGTCTTCACCGGCAGCATGGAGAAAATGAGCCGAGGCGAGGCAAAAGCACGGGCCGAGGCCCTGGGCGCGAGAGTTTCAGGCTCGGTTTCGGCCAGGACCGATATCCTGGTCGCCGGCCCGGGGGCGGGCTCAAAACTGAAAAAGGCCACCGAATTGGGCATACAGGTGCTGGACGAAGAAGGCTGGCTGGCGCTCATCGGGGCTGATTAGAGCGCAAGCGCTTGCGATAAAAGAGTTTTTCCTCTCGAGAGCACCACCATCTGCCTCCTCACCCGTGCACTCAGCGTTAATCTATCGGTAAGTACTATGCAAAAAACGCATAGCTCCCTTGCGCATTTATCGCTTTTCGCGGCAAGCCGGTGCGCCATATAAGGCACGTAACAGCAAGCAATTCTGCGCTGGTTTGAGGATAGAGTGATGAACGACCTGATTAGGCGGGCGATGGGAGCCCCGAAAGAAACCCCCTTCAGTTTCATGGCGCTTCTGGCGTCGGTCGGCGGTGTGCCGGGCATGGACGGGCAACCGCTGCTGCGTGACCGCGCATTTTTCAGAAATGCAAAGACCAGGATCAATGGCTTTGCGTCCGAGCATCGCCAGCACGGCTATAGCTTTTTCGACCTGATGGAAGAGCAGGGTTTCATGCCGCGGGCGACGCAGCTTGCCGACTGGATGGACGAGGCCACCGAGCAGACCATCGCGCACGCTCTGGGCATTGCGGCCAACGACAACGGTTTGAAGCCACGCCTGATACCGCCTCAGGCGGCCTAGGCGTAAGCGCCACTTGGTCAGCTTAAAGTTTTTCTCCCTGGAGTAGACGCTCCCGGAATATCCAGCCCCCGCCCCGTGCCCCCGGAGCGGGGGTTTTCTTTTTGCGGCCCCACCACTCGTCATTCGCCGACTTGATCGGCGAATCCAGTCTTGTTTTTTGTGGAGCCAGAGGATGGATGGCAAAGCGCGTGGGTGCGTCACCCGGAGAGGGCAGGCAAACAACAACAGGAAGAAAGCTGGACTCGCCAATCAAGTCGGCGAGTGACGAAGGAAGGATCAAGTCAGCGAGTGACGAAGGAAGAAAGCCCTCTCCCTGAGGGAGGGTGCCAAGGCAAAGAAGAGTGAAGGTGACGAAGAGATGGCAGGCGGTGCGGGGAGTCGACACAATTAACGGCGCGCTACTCCCCCAGCTCCAGCTCCTCGATCATGGCGTTACGCATTTCGAATTTCTGGATCTTGCCAGTCACGGTCATCGGGAACTCGGAGACAAAGCGGATGTAGTGCGGCACTTTATAATGGGCGATCTGGTCGCGGCAGAAATCGCGGATTTCGTCTTCGCCCATGGCCTCGCCCTCCTTGAGGCAAATCCAGGCGGCCAGCGTCTCGCCATATTTTTGGTCGGGCACGCCGAAAACCTGCACGTCCTGTATTTTAGGATGCCTGTAGAGGAATTCCTCGACTTCCCGGGGGTAAATATTCTCGCCGCCGCGAATAACCATGTCCTTCAGCCGCCCGGTGATCTGACAGTAGCCTTCATCGTCGATGATGCCAAGATCGCCGGTATGCATCCAGCCGTCGGCGTCGATGGCCTCGGCGGTTTTTTCCGCGTCCGCCCAATAGCCCTGCATCACACTGTAGCCGCGGGTCAGAAGCTCACCCTGGACGCCGCGGGGCATAATATCGCCGTCCTCGTCAATCACCTTGACTTCAACATGGGGATGGATGGTGCCGACCGTGGAAACGCGGCGCTCGAGGGTGTCGCCGCGCCGGGTCTGGAAACTCACCGGGCTGGTCTCGGTCATGCCATAGCCGATGGTGATTTCCTCGGCCCCCATGTCGCCAACCACCCGTTTCATCACCTCAACGGGGCAGGGCGAACCGGCCATGGTGCCGGTGCGCAGGCTGGAGAGGTCATACTCGCCGAAGCGCGGATGGTCGAGGATGGCGATGAACATGGTGGGCACGCCATACAATGCTGTGCATTTTTCCGCCGCGACCGCTTCCAGCACCGTTTCGGGATCGAAAGAATCGGCCGGGTAGACCATGGCGGCGCCGCGCGTCATGCAGGCCAGGTTGCCCATGACCATGCCGAAACAATGATACAGTGGCACCGGTATGCAGACCAGATCCCGCTCGGTCAAACCCAGAACCTCGGCGTTCATCGCGGCGTTGTTGAGAATATTATGGTGAGTCAGCGTTGCGCCTTTGGGGGTGCCGGTGGTGCCTGACGTAAACTGGATATTGATCGGGTCGGAAGGCGCCAGTCCGCCGACCGCATTCAGTAAGCCGGCCGCGGAAATCTCGCCGGCCCTCAGTACATCGGCGAAATTGATTATGCCGGGCGTCTGTTCCTCTCCCAGCCGGATGACGTGGCGCAGTTCCGGCGCCCTGGCCGCGGCCAGCGGCCCCTCGCCAAGTTCACCCAGTTCGGGCAGCAGCTTGCCCAGCATGGCGATATAGTCCGAGGACTTGAATTTATCGGCGCTTATCAGGGCGGCGCAGCCCACCTTACAGAGGGCATATTCCAGTTCCGACAGGCGGTAGGCGGGGTTGATGTTGACCAGGATCATGCCGGCCCTGGCCGTGGCAAACTGGGTGACGGTCCATTCCCAGCAGTTGGGCGCCCATATGCCGATACGTTCGCCGGGCTTCAGCCCCATGGCCAGAAGGCCTTCCGCCAAAGCTGCGGATTTCTCGGCTAACTCTTTGTAAGTCCAGCGGATAGCTTGGTGGCGCACGATCAGCGCCGGGCGATCGCCCCATTGTTCGACCGCCTGCTCCAGCGCCTCGCCAATGGTCGTTTCGAGCAGCGGCGGCTGGTTGGCGCCCTTCACATGACTCGCCGTATGACCTGATCGCCCGGTGGACAACGCGGTTCTCCCCTCGTTAAGAGTTATCTTCCCCAATTCGCCGCCCGGGTTCAAGCATCGCGCCTCAAAACAAGCGTACACCAGTCGTCCATCATGATCCGTGATTCCGCTGTGAATCCCGCGTCGATATAGGCCGCCTGCACTTGGGCCGCCTGATCCCGCGTGATTCCTGAGAGGACCAGCGCCGCCCCGCTGGCCGAAATTCCAGCAATTTCCGGCGCCAGCCCGATCAACGGTCCGGCCAGTATATTGGCGGTAATCAGGTCGAAGGGCGCGCGCGCGGCAATCGCCGGGTCGTCGATGCCATCGGCTGTGACTGTTTCAATGCCCGCCGCGCCGTTCGCGGCAAAATTCGCGGCGGCTGTTTCTGTCGCCACCGGGTCGATGTCGCTGGCCAGAATGGGGATATCCCACAGCCGCGCCATGGCGATGGCCAGCACGCCCGAGCCGGTGCCCAAATCGAGCGCGTTTCCCGGCGATGTGCCTTCGGCTATCCTGTCGGCCAGCGCATCCAGCGCCATCAGGCAGCCTTTGGTCGATTCATGTCCGCCGGTGCCGAAAGCCTGCCCGGCCTCGATAACAATGACCTCGCGGGTTTCCCCAATGCCTGCCCGCTGGTTCACTTCGCAAATGGTGAAGCGCCCTGCATCGACCGGCTGGCGCAGGCGTTGGCTTTCGCTCACCCAGTCTCGCTCGGGCAAGGTTTCAAACGAGGGGAGGGGAATCTCATGGCCGGCAAGGGCGCCCAGTGCCTCCAGAAATTTAGCCAGTTGCTGTTTGTCCACCGGGCCGGCGGCGAAGATTTCCACAACGGATGTGGCGGGGTCAGCGCCTTCAAAAAGCGAAAATGTTGGCGGCTGCGCGGCCTGCCCATGGCGGTCTGCGGGCCAGTCCAGATCCCCGGCAATCAGGGCAGCGACCGGTATGTCAATCTCGATCCTGGCCTTGAATGTGCTCATTCCGGGCGTGAGACGAAGCTGTCCATGATCTTTTTTGACCCCGTGGTTTCGAATTTGATTTCCAGCTTGTCGCCATCCACATCCTCGACAATGCCGTAGCCGAACTTGTCGTGGAAAACGCGCTCGCCGATGGCAAAATCGCTGACCGGGGTTGGCCGTGGCTTGCGCGTCACCTGCCGGGCGCTGCCGTCAATGGTCATCGCTCTCCGCCGCCCGGAGGCGAAGCCCTTGCGTACCCCACTCTTGCTCGCGGCGCGGTGCCAGCCCGGCCCCATATGGCTGGTGCGGTTTCCCAGATCCTCGGCTTCGTCGGTCCCGGCGCTTTGGTCCCACTCGTCCCTGTCCGGGCCGTCGCGGCGTTTGGATGCGGCGCGAAAGGCCGTGGCGGCGCCATAAAGTCCCGCCGCCGCGCTCTGTTCCACATGCTCGGCGGGCAGCTCGTCGATAAAGCGCGAGGGCAGCGCGCTCTGCCACTTGCCGAAGATCATGCGGGTGCCGGCGAACAGGATATGCGCCTTCTTTCGCGCCCGGGTCAGGCCCACATAGGCCAGCCGGCGCTCTTCCTCCAGCCCCTTCAGGCCATGTTCGTCCAGGGTCTTCTGGCTGGGGAAAATACCTTCCTCCCAGCCGGGCAGGAAAACGGTGTCGAACTCCAGTCCCTTGGCGCCATGCAGGGTCATGATCGAA
>JACZSK010000069.1 GCA_022574255.1 Pseudomonadota bacterium | reverse complement strand
AAGGTCAACCGGGTCTGGTTGGAACCGTCGGCGTTCATTGTGTAGATCGCGTTGTTGCCTTCGCGTCTGGACATAAAAGCAATGCGTATCCCGTCGGGTGACCAAACTGGAAACCCATCCATAACGTTGTTGAAGGTGAGACGGGTCTGGTTCTTGAGATACGGGATATCCGCGGTTGGGCCGAGCGATAGCGCGTGTTCGCCTCCCTCGAGGAATCCCGCCTCGAACAGCCCCGCCACATCCGCTGGCGTTACCGGGCCAAAGGCAATGCGCTCTCCGGCGATGTCCACTTCCACCATGGGCTCTGCCCAGGTCAGCCCGCGCGAGCCGGGCCGGACGATCTCCACATCCAGCTTCCGCGTCTCGGCTTCAGCCTGGATGGCGGCCACTACGTCTTCCGCGCCCAGCGACAGGGCTGAAGTCTCGCGAGCAACGAATATGCTTATCCGTTCTTTGACCGGGCTGCTCATTCCTGCACCTCCAGCTCCGCGAGGAGAGCGTCGAAACGTTTGGCATCAACCCGGCCGACCACGCGGTCGTCGATCATCAGGGCGGGCGTGGCGGCGCAGTTGCCCAGGCAATAGACCGCCTCCAGGGTGAAATCACCGGACGGCGTGGTGTCGCCGAAATCGATGCCCAGCACCTGCATGGCGTGTCTGGTCAGGCCGCGCGAACCCATCGCCTGGCAGGCCTCTGACTGGCATATCTTGATCACATGGCGGCCCGGCGGCTGGCGGCGGAAGTCATGGTAGAAACTGACGACGCCGTGAACCTCGGCACGGCTCAGGTTAAAAATATCGGCCAGCAACGGCAGGGCCGCCTGGTCGATATAGCGGAAGCGCGCCATCAGCGCGTGTAGCGCCGGCATCAGCCCACCGGGCTCGGCTGCATGCGGTTTGATCTCTGCCCTGGCGTCTTCTTCGTTCCACTGGCTCATGGGTGGTGGCGCTCTTTTCTGCGGAGTATATGGTCAGACATTCTAGGGCCTTTCCAGCCGGGATTGAATCAATATCTTTTGTATTCTCGGGCGCATCTGAATAGTCTCCGCCAGGTTCCGACAGCATAATCACGCGGCATGGGGAGTGGCGGCGGCATGATCGAAATTATTCCCAACTGGCATCCAATTCTGGTGCATTTCACGGTGGCGCTTCTGAGCATATCCGTGATCCTGCATTTGGCGGTGCTGGTGGCGGACAAGGCAAGCTGGCGCCGCGCCGCGCTCACCGTTGCCCGCTGGAACCTGGGGCTGGGCATCGCCTTTGCGGCGCTGACCCTGGCCAGCGGCTTTTATGCCTACCTCACCGTTACCCACGACGAACCGGCGCATCTGGCCATGATCGACCACCGCAACTGGGCGCTGGCGACAGTCGCCGTTTTTGCTCTGCTGGGCCTGTGGCACTGGATGCGCCATCGCGGCGACGCAGCGGTAAAGAAGCGTTTTGCCGCCCTTATGGTGGTCGGCGGGCTGCTGCTGACGGTCACTGCCTGGAAGGGCGGCGATCTGGTTTACGGCCATGGCCTCGGTGTGCGGTCATTGCCGGAAGTCTCCGGTGAGGGTCATGGGAGCGCGACAGGCGAAGACCATGACCAGGAAGACGCCAGCGTTGAGGCGGCGAGCGGGGCCGCGGTTTCTGACGACCGCCACGACCGGATGCCTGAAGCGGCGCTTGCCACCGACGGCCCGGCGGGCGCGCTGAACGCGTTTCGCAAGGCCCTCGGCTCCGGCGACAAGGATGCGGTTCTCGCGGCGCTGGCGGCGGATGTTGCCATCTATGAAAGCGGCTTCATCGAGGCCTCGCGCGACGCCTACGCCAGCCATCACATGGGCGCCGACATGGCCTATATTGGCGCCATCAAGACAACGGTGACCAGCCAGAAAGTTCACAGCATGGGCGACATGGCCATGGTGCTGACGGAATCGCGCATGACCGGAACCTACAGAGAGCAGACGGTCGATCGAATCTCACTGGAGACCGCGATCCTGCATAAAACCGCGGACGGCTGGAAGGTCATCCATCTGCACTGGGGCGGACGCCCCACAGGCGAATGAGTGGCAGCCGCGCCGCGGGCGAGGATCACTGAGCGGCCCATCAGGTTTCAAAAACGACCAAAAGAGGGAGCAGCCACTCCCTTTTTTCTTGCATTTCCCGGCCCGGTCGCTATATTACACATACCCCATGGGGGTATCCATAAGCGAGGTAAGATTATGGGCACACATCAACATCCCGACCATTCGGCGCTGATCAAGCGCATGAACCGCATTGAAGGCCAGGTGGCCGGCGTCAACAAGATGATCAGCGAGCGCCGCTATTGTCTCGACATTCTGGCGCAGACCCGGGCCGTTCAGTCGGCGCTCAAATCGGTGGAGGCGGAAATATTGCGCTCGCATCTGGCGCACTGCGTGAAGGATGCGCTGACCGCCGATAACGATAAAGACATCGACAAAAAGCTGGACGAAATCGTGCGCATTTTCAAACGCTAATCATGAAGGTTTCAGGACTATGAGCGGTTGTCACGACGAACCTGAAGTACCCGGCGGTCACTCGAAAGAGGAGATGCCGGGCTGCCACAGCGAAGAATCGACCTGCGGCCCCAAGAAAGGCCGGCCGGATTACCTCTTGTGGGGCTCGTTCGGCGCCATTGTCATGCTTTATGCCGGCTGGCTGTTTTTTGACACACAGCTCGCTGCTTTTCCCTGGGCCGCGACAATGTCCATGGCGGTCTTCGACCTGATGAATATCATGTGGTGGAGCCTGCTGATGTCATTCCTTTTCGTCGGCCTGCTGGACCGCGTGCCGCGCGAATTCGTGGTGGCGACGCTGGGCGACGGTCGTGGCTTTCGCGGAATTTTTCGCGCCACGGTGGCTGGCGTGCTGTTGGACCTGTGCAGCCACGGCATCCTGATGGTCGGCATGAAACTGTATGAGCGCGGCGCCACCATTGGCCAGACCATCGCCTTCCTGGTCGCCAGCCCGTGGAATTCCCTCTCGCTGACGATCATTCTGATAGCCCTGATCGGCTTTGGCTGGACTGCGGTTTTCACTCTGTTGTCGATGGTGATTGCGGTCATCGCCGGTATGCTTTTCTATTCCTTCGAGCGCGCGGGAACCTTGCCCGGCAACCCCAACCAGATTGACCTGCCCCATGACTTTCGCTTCTGGCGTGAAGCCAGGGCCGGCCTGAAGACGGTAAAATTCGACGGCGATTTCTTCACGAACGTGATGAAGGATGGCGTGTCTGGATCGAAGATGGTGCTGCGCTGGATCTTTTTTGGCGTCGTGCTGGCGGGCCTGGTGCGCGCGTTTGTTTCCACCGAGGATTTCCAGACCTATTTCGGGGCCTCGCTGGCGGGGCTGGGGGCGACCATGCTGGTGGCGACTGTTATAGAGATCTGCTCCGAGGGCTCCTCGCCCATCGCCGCCGACCTGTTGAACCGTGGCGGCGCGCCGGGAAACGGCTTTGCCTTCCTGATGACCGGGGTGTCGACCGATTACACGGAGATCATGTCGTTGCAGAACACAACAGGGTCGTGGAAGATCGCGCTGTTCCTGCCGCTGGTCACGGTGCCGCAGGTGCTGGTGATCGGCTGGGTGATGAACCAGTTTGGGTAGGCTCTCTACTCCTGATCCTGATCCGGATCCTTCAGCCAGCGGTCGAGCCAGCCGATAACCTCGCGGTGCCATTGCAGGCTGTTCGCGGGTCTTTGCACCCAGTGATTCTCATCGGGGAAATAGAGGAACCGGCCAGGGATGCCCTTGCGCTGCAACGCCGTGAAGGCGCCGATACCCTGGGTTTCCGGAACCCGGTAGTCGCGTCCGCCATGTATCACCAGCATCGGCGTTTGCCATTTGTGGACCATGGTTGAGGGGTTGAAGCTCTCAAAGCCGGCGGGGTTGTCGAAATAAGTGCCGCCGAAACCCTCTTCCAGATAGCCGATATAATCACTGGTGAAATATTTCATGCGGTTGTCGAACATGCCGTCATGGTTGACCAGGCAGCGAAAGCGATCGGGCCAGGCGCCGGCGATCCAGTTGACCATATAGCCGCCGAACGAACCGCCAATGGCGCAAACCCGTTCGCCGTCGATCCAGTCATACCTGGCCAGCGCCGCTGCCAGGCCCAGCTTCTGGTCGGTCAGGGTCTTGCCGCCGCGATCCCGCATGATCGATTCGACGAATTTCTGGCCATAGCCGGTTGAGCCGTGGAAATCGATCATCAGCACGCCGTATCCGGCGCCGGCCAGCACCTGGGCATTCCAGCGGTAATGAAACTGGTCGCCCATGCTGCTGTGGGGTCCGCCATGAATCATCAAAACAAGAGGATACTTTCCGCCCTTCCTGTAGCTGGTGGGCCTGACCACAAAGGCATGAACGGTATCGCCATCGGCCCCGGAGAAGCGGAACTGCTCGAAGGCGCCGGTTTTTACGTCCGCCATGCGCTCGAGGTTAAGCGCGGTGAGCCTGCGCACGCTTCTGCGCGCTTTTATGGGCAATTCCCTTGCGGTCAGCAGACCCCCGGTCTCGGTTGCCTTGTTGGTGAGTTCGAACAGTTCGGTGGGATTAGCCAGGTCGCTTCGCGTAAAGACCACGCGCCCGCCGGAAGCGGAAACCTCGTTGATCCAGCCACCCTTGGCCAGGATGGTCGGCCTGCCGCCATTGGTGGGCACCCGCCACAGGGCCCGGGTGCCCTGGTGATCGGCGGTGGCCAGAATGCTCCGACCGTCCGACGAAAAGATGATTTTTTGCGGTGAGCGGTCCCAGCGGGACGCCAGAATGCGCACTTTCCCGGTTTTCAAATCACGGATCTTGATCCTGTTTTCCGCCGCCCAGCGCTGCGGCCCTTCGGTTGCCAGCCAGGCCAGGCGCTTGCCGTTGGGCGATATGATCGGTTGCTTGTCGGTGGCCTGGTTAGCTGTGGTCAAATTCTCCGGCGCACCGCTGCCATCGGTATTGGCCACATAGATGTCCGAATTAAGTGACCAGGATTCGTTCTCATCCTGGACCTTCAGGGCAAAGAAGATTTTGCTGCCGTCGGCGGAGAAGGCAAAAGCCTCGCTGCTGCCAAAGGGCTTGGCGGGAACGTCACCGGCAAGCGGTGCGCTGACGTTGACCGGTTCACCGGCGGCGAGGCCGTTTTCGTCGAGGGGCAGGGTGAATAGCTGTTGCAGGCGCCCGTCGCGCCATTTATCCCAAAAGCGCATGATCAGCCGGTCGTAGGTCAGGCCGGTTTCCCTGGCTTCCCGCATTTTTTTCAGGCGCGCGGTGGTGCACAGCAAGTTCGGGCAATCGGGAAAGACATCGGCCGAGAATGCCAGGGCATTGCCCGCCGGGGATACAGCCAGCGCGGCGACCGGTACCGGCAGGCTGGTTATCAGGCGGGATTCGCTGCCGTCAACCGGCAGAACCCATATCTGGGCACTGCCCGAGCGCGCGGAAATAAAATAGATCGAGCGGCCATCCGCAGACCAGCGTGGGTTGGCGCTGCTCTCCAGATGCGCGGTCAACCGCCGCAAAGCATGGTTTCTTCTGTCCAGCCGCAGGTGCCACAGTTCGGTGTGCCCGGTATCCGCTTCCCGGTCGGTAGAGCGCAGCACGAACACCAATTCCCGTCCATTGGGCGAAATGCGGGGGTCGGCGACGCGGTACAGCATCACAAGGGTCTCGGCGGTCATGCGGCGCGGTGTCTGTTCTTCCGCCGATACCGGCGCCGGTACCAATGCCGTCCCGGCAACGGCCGTCAGGGCCAGCAGAGCAGCGACCATCAGGGCGAGCAGAATTATGCCCGGTCTTCTCATTCTTTTATCAGCCGGCAAAAATCGTCAGCCGAAATATTGCTGCCACAAATAATAATCCCCACCTTCTTGCCGGCCAGCCGATCCTTCAGCGGGCCGGTCAGGGCGGCGGTCGCGGCGGCGGCGGCGGGCTCGACGGCCAGCTTCATGCCATAAAACAGCCGTCGCATGGCTTCGATCATCTGGTTATCGGAGACCAGCACCAGGTCATCGACGAAATGCCGGCAGATCGCCATGCTGTAGGGCTCGGCATGGGGCGCCCCCAGGCTGTCGGCAATGGTGCGCACTTTGTCTATTTTCTCGGGTCTGCCGCTTTTGAAACTCAGCGACATGCTGTCCGCTCCTTCCGGTTCAACAGCGTAAACTTCAATGCCGGGCAGCGCCTGTTTCATGGCCGCGGAAACCCCGGCGCAGAGGCCACCGCCGCCAACAGGAATGATAACGGCGTCAAGATCGGGCGCCTGCCGGGCGAATTCCAGCCCGACGGTGCCGGTGCCCAGCGCCACGCCTTCGCCTTCAAAGGGGTGAATAAAGCTGCGGCCTTCTTCTTCCTCGATCCGGCGGGCCATGTCGAAGGCGCTGTGGATGTCGTCGCAGGGAACGACCTCGGCGCCGAACGCCCGGCATTTTTCCAGCCGTATGGAGCTGGCGCCCGAGAGCATGACGACCTTGGCCGTGGTGCCCATGGCGCGGGCCGCAAAAGCCGTTGCGATGGCGTGGTTGCCGGCTGAAACCGCTGTAACGCCTCGTTTAAGCGCATCGCTGTCCAGCCGCATTATGTTGGTCAGTGCGCCGCGCGCCTTGAATGTGCCGGTATGCTGGAACAGCTCCAGCTTAAGAAAAACTTCGGTGCCGGACGCCACTTCAGCGCTGATTTCCGGGCCCTGCCAGCGCAGGACCGGGGTCACGGCAATCCTGTCGCCAAGCAGTTCCCGGGCCTCCTCGATGGCCTGCAGGCTGGGATAATCGGTGAAAGAGCTGTCGTTCATGCCCGACATATTCCTGAATAGCGCTTCGTGGCCGGTGCTTTATTGATTTGATTTTTAACCCGATCGGCGGTTTGCCGAAAGCAAAAGTTCCCAAATTGCGCGACCCGCTGTTTTCGTCTTATTGTTTATTCGGGAAAATCCGGCTGGTTTTCAGGTGCGGCCTCGCGGAAGGCATCAATCCGTTGCAGCCGCTGGTCGATATCGACGAGTTGGGGGAAGGGGCCCAGGTCGGTATCGAAGCGCCGGGCGTTCCACATCTGTGGCACCAGAAGGCAATCGGCCATGGTGACCTGGTCGCCAAAGCAATAGCCGCCGCCGGGGCTTTTGCCGCCATAGCGAGAAACCAGTTCCTCCAGCGCCCTGAAACCCTCGGTTATCCAGTGCCGGTACCACAGGTCAATTGATTCCTTGCTCTGCGCCATGGGGCCGCCGAGATATTTCAGCATGCGCAGGTTATTGACCGGATGAATGTCGCAGGCGACGAGCTGCGCCATGGCCCGCACCCGCGCGCGCTCAAGCGGATTACCAGGCAATAGCGGCGGCTCGGGGTGAGTTTCATCGAGATACTCGATGATCGCCAGTGACTGGCTCAGCACTTTGCCCTCCATATCCAGTAACGGTATCAGCCCCTGTGGATTTTGCGCCAGATAGCCGGCGGTCTTTTGCTCACCCTCCGCCAGGCAAACGAAGACCGGATCATAATCCAGGCCCTTGAGCCCCAAGGCTATTCTCACCCGGTAGGCCGCCGAGGAGCGGAAATAGGTATGAAGTTTCATAGTTCTCGCCTTCCTTGCGGAGTTAAGAACAAGAGTAAGGCATATCCCGGCGCCGGTTTCCATCGCTGATAGAAGTCGTGTTCGGAATTTCCCGGAGCGATACAAGAGGTGCGAAGCTGCGGCAATATACTCTATTGCAAACAGGTCTGGACCGGGCCGTACTCTTCCGCTAAAGACGAACCGGTGGTGTTGCTTGGCCGGCCCGTTTGGGTCGCGGTCGAAGCCCAGAAACTCCGGGGGAATGCAGGGTATGGCGATAGTAATCGTTCTGGTCTTGATGGCCGTTGGCTCTGTTCTGTTTCATATTTGGACCCCCTGGTGGTTCACCGAGGTGGCTTCCAACTGGGGGGCCATCGACGAATTAATCGTATTCACCTTCGCGATTACCGGTTTTGTATTTGTTGCCGTGGTCCTGTTCACCGCTTATGCGATTTACAAGTTTCGCTACAAGGAAGATCGCCGGGCGGATTACGAGCCCGAGAACAAAAAGCTGGAATTCTGGCTGACCGTCGTCACTGCGATAGGCGTGATGGCCCTGCTGGCGCCGGGGCTGGCGGTGTGGGCGGATTTTGTCACCGTGCCCGAGGGGGCCGAAGAATTTGAAGTCGTTGGTGAGCAATGGAATTGGACATTCCGTTTCCCTGGCGCTGACGGAAAGCTGGGTACTGCCGACGTTGCCAATATCACCTACGATAACCCCTTTGGCATGAATGCCGATGATCCCAACGGCCAGGATGATGTGCTGATCGAAGATTACGAAGTGCATCTTCCCATTGGCTCGCCGATCAAGGTGCTGCTGCGCTCCAAGGACGTGCTTCACGATTTCTGGGTGCCGCAGTTCCGCGCCAAGATGGATCTGGTGCCCGGGCTGGAATCGCATTTTTGGTTCACGCCGACCCGGGAAGGCACGTTTGACCTGCTATGCGCTGAGCTCTGCGGCGTTGGCCATTACACCATGAGGGGCAAGGTGACGATCGAAAGCGAAGAGGCCTTCAAGGCCTGGCTGGCGGCATACCCGACCTATGCGGAAACCGTGCCGGCCCCGAGTGATACAGGTGGCGGCGCGGCGTCGGGCCAATAAGGGAATACGAGACAGCACGCAGTTGCAGAACAGGCGCTGCGGACACAACGCGGAATTAATCACGGCAGGGTAAAGCCGGAAATAACAAAGAGAGCATTTCGATGGTTTACGTCCCACCCCAGGAAGTCGAAGACGTACATTTGCATGATCCCGATACCTTCATGACGAAGTATATATGGAGCCAGGATCACAAGGTCATCGCCGTGCAATATTCGCTGACCGCCATCGCGGTGGGGCTGGTGGCGCTGGTGCTGTCGCTGATGATGCGCCTGCAGCTTGGCTGGCCCGGTGTTTTTGATTTCATCGACCCGGAAAGCTATTACCAGTTCGTGACCATGCACGGCATGATCATGGTGATCTATTTGCTCACCGCGCTGTTCCTGGGCGGGTTCGGCAATTACCTTATCCCGTTGATGCTGGGGGCCCGGGACATGGTGTTTCCCTTCCTCAACATGCTCTCCTACTGGGTATACCTGCTGTCGGTCATTGTGCTGATGAGCAGCTATTTCGTCCCCGGAGGCCCCACCGGCGCCGGCTGGACGCTCTATCCACCGCAGGCCATATTGCAAGGCACCCCGGGCGCTGACTGGGGCATTGTGACCATGCTGGCGTCGCTGGCGCTGTTTATCGTCGCCTTCACCATGGGCGGCCTGAATTACGTCACCACGGTGCTGCAGGCGCGCACCCGGGGCATGACCCTGATGCGCATGCCGCTTTCCATCTGGGGCATTTTTGTCGCCACGATCCTGGGCCTGCTGGCCTTCCCGGCATTGCTGGTCAGCGCCGTGATGCTGCTGCTGGACAAGCTCGTTGGCACCAGCTTCTTCATGCCGGCCATTGTCTCCATGGGCGAGCAGCTCGATTACTCCGGCGGCAGCCCGATCCTGTTCCAGCATCTGTTCTGGTTTTTCGGGCATCCTGAAGTTTATATCGTGGCGCTGCCGGCCTTTGGCCTGGTCTCCGATCTTTTGAGCACCCACGCGCGCAAGAATATTTTTGGCTACCGCATGATGGTCTGGGCGATTGTCGCCATCGGCGGGCTGTCGTTCGTTGTCTGGGCCCATCATATGTATGTCAGCGGCATGAACCCTTACTTCGGCTTCTTCTTTGCCACCACCACGCTGATCATCGCCGTGCCCACCGCCCTGAAGGTGTATAACTGGACGCTGACATTGTGGCGCGGCAATATCCGCCTGAATGTGCCCATGTTGTTCGCCATTGGCTTTATCGTCACCTTCACCAACGGCGGTTTGACCGGGCTGTTCCTGGGCAACGTGATTGTCGATATACCCTTGTCGGACACTTATTTCGTGGTTGCCCATTTCCATATGGTGATGGGCGTATCGCCGATTATGGTGGTCTTCGGATCTATCTACCATTGGTATCCCAAGGTCACCGGGCGCATGCTCGATGATCGGCTGGGCCGGTTCCATTTCTGGGTCACTTTCCTGGGCACCTATGCCATCTATTTCCCGATGCATTACCTGGGTTTCATCGGCGTGCCGCGGCGCTATTATGCCTACGAGGATTTCGATTTTATTCCGGAATCCGCGATCACCCTGAATGAAAACATCAGCATCGCCGCCCTTGTGGTGGGCGCGGTGCAGCTTGTGTTCCTGTATAACCTGGTGATCAGTTACCGCCGCGGCAAGTTGGCCGGCAGCAACCCGTGGGAGGCGACAACGCTGGAATGGCAGACGCCGCAGACCCCGCCGGCGCACGGCAACTGGGGTGATACGCTGCCGGTGGTCTATCGCTGGGCCTACGATTACAGCGTGCCCGGCGCCGCGAAAGATTTTCTGCCGCAGAACCAGCCGCCTTCTGACGATGCGCCGGTGCAGGAAGAAGATAATCTGGGCTTTGACAGCACCGACCCGGCTTCCGGTGGCGGCACCAGAGAGGATGCCTAGGCATGAGTATTCTTGACAAGCCATGGATGGCCGAGCGTAGCGCCATCGATAATGCAGTGAGCGGCGGCTCGCTGAATTTTCCAAAAGCGAGGGTGGCTCTGATCTTCCTGATGGCGGTGATTACCGTGCTCTTCATGCTTTTCTCCGTCGCCTACAAGATGCGCATGGAGCTGGCCGACTGGCGCGCCTTGGCTGATCCATCAGTTTTGTGGATCAACACCGGATTCCTGATCCTCTCGTCGGTGGCCATGCAGTGGGCAGTGTCTTCCGCGCGCAAGGGAAAAGCCGAAAATGTGAAACTGGGCATGGCTCTGGGCGGCGCTTTCGCTCTCGCATTTCTGATCGGGCAATATATGGCCTGGCTGCAATTGCGCGCTGCGGGCTTTTATGCGGCGGGCAATCCGGCCAACGCTTTCTTCTATCTGATTACCGCCATGCACGGGCTGCACATGCTGGGTGGCCTGGTTGCCTGGACCAGGTCCACGGCGCGTTTGTGGCGGGGCAACGACGTGGCGGATGTGAAACTGGGCGTGGAACTTTGCGCGACTTATTGGCATTTCCTGCTGGTCGTTTGGCTGGGTCTGTTTGCCATGCTTATATCTACATAAAGCCTTAATTAAGGTAAGAGGGGGATAAGAGTACATGGCTACAGCAGTTATAGCAGGGGCACGGCCACCGGGCTGGTCAGGCGTCGAGGCCGACTGGGCCTCCGACCAGAGAACGTTCAAGAACGTTCCCTGGGGCAAAGCCATGATGTGGATATTCCTGCTCAGCGATACCTTTGTCTTTTCCTGCTTCCTGATCTCCTACATGACCGTGCGGATGACAACCACCATCCCCTGGCCCGATACCAGCGAGGTCTTCGCGCTGACCATCGCCGGCCATCATCTGCCGCTGATCCTGATTGCCATCATGACCTTCATCCTGATTTCCTCCAGTGGCACAATGGCTTTGGCGGTTAATTATGGATATCGCCGCAATCGCAAGGTAACCGCCGCGTTGATGGCGATCACCGCGCTGTTGGGCGCATCCTTCGTCGGCATGCAGGCTTTTGAATGGACCAAGCTGATCAGCGAAGGTGTGCGGCCCTGGAGCAACCCCATGGGGGCGCCACAGTTCGGTGCCTCCTTCTTCATGATCACCGGTTTTCATGGCCTGCATGTGACGATCGGCGTGATTTACCTGCTCACCGTGGCCTTCAAGGTTTTGCGGGGCGATTACGAGAATACGGACTACAGGATCGTTGAAATCACCGGGCTCTATTGGCATTTCGTCGATCTGGTCTGGGTGTTCATCTTTGCACTTTTCTATCTTTGGTAGGGGTAGTCATGACGCACGCAAAAGCAGAAGCTCAAACACATTCGCTTGGTATTTATTTCAAGATATGGGCGCTGCTGTTCGTTCTCAGCGCGCTTTCATACATGGTCGATATTCTCGGGTTCGAGAGTTATCTCCGCTGGGCTCTGATTCTCACCTTCATGTTTCTGAAAGCGGGGCTGATTATCTCGGTTTTCATGCATATGATGTGGGAACGGCTGGCCATGATGTATGCCATCCTGCTGCCGCCGCTGTTGTTGCTGGTTTTTATCGCGCTGATGTCGCTAGAATCTGACTACACATTCATGACCCGCGTGGTGTTTTTCGGCCATTGACCTGAAATTGATCGCAGTTGGCGGCGAACCAAATTTGAAGCGGCCTCTCTTTCGGGGGGCCGTTTTCGTTATGGGCCGGCGAAATGAGAACTTCGCTCACCAGGCGGGCGGCGAGAACGCGGGGTCCGCGCCGCCATTTGCGAGCCTTTCTCAATGTCTGCTTCCCGCCCAAAGCGGCCATTAAGGCACGGTGGAAACGGCTACCTGAGACCAACTATCCCAGCGAGCCTTGCCATGATGGAATTCCATCATTACGGTCATGGCAGAGCCTCAAAAAAAGAGTTTTGTTCCCGGAATTCCCAGATGACTTACTGCTGGCAGAGAATCGGACGGTTTGGCCTTTTGGCTTTGATTGCATTTCCAGCTTCATGTGCTGGAGAGGCTCGAGGGCTAGGAAGTGAAGGTCTAACAGAAGCTTCCAAGCCAATCGCCAAAAATGACGTCCGCTGTAGCAAGCAAGACTCACATCTTTTGGCCGAGGATAGTGGCCAATCTTCAGACAGGTTTATCAGAGCCCAGGTTTGTCTCAATGCATCAGGTGACACCTATCGAATTATTCTCGTTGAAAAATCCGGATCAGAAATTGAGTTGGATAGGTTTGATACTGAATATGGCGGAAAAGCCGAAGTTACATTCGCCAGACCGAACTTAGGAAATGAGGTTCGTTTTCTTGCAGTCAGCTATGGATTCGAACCGTATGATGTCAATCACACCTTCTTGATCGATGTCTATGATTTGAAATGTCTTTGCAAAATTTTCTCATCTTTTTCAGCGTCGCGACCGATTGTCGAAGACATCAATAACGACGGGATAGCTGAACTTGTGACTTCTGTTGATGTGTTTTCAGTGAGAGACCTGAGAGCACCAGTTTGGCCCCAAGTATTTCGGCTGGAGGATATTATTAAGTCCGCGGACCTAAAAACCTTTCCCAATCTTATTTCAGATGTGGCCCAGAAGTCGGACCTCGCTTTAAGATGGTTTCGAGATGCATGTGACATAATTCCCGCAGGGGAATGCCCCTTTAGCCAAACGATTGGCAGGCTTAAAATGCAAATACTGGCTCTCGACGCCTTATTAGAGATCAAGAAATAACACGGATAATACCGCGGGAATTTCTGGGACACAGTAGTTAATTTCCACTCCGTGCTTTGTCGCACATGCCGTTGTCTCGCTCTATTTCTGTTACCTTTCTGCGCGCGCCCGGATGTATGCCTTCAGCGCCGCCACATCGTTTGGCAGCACATCAAAGCGTTCTTCGCGCTCAAATAAATCTGCCAGATGGCCGGGGAGCGACGGGGTCTCGCCGGTTACCTCGCGCACCACATCGGGGAATTTTGCCGGGTGGGCGGTGCTCAGCACCACCATCGGATGGCCCGACTTGTTCCCCAGGCCACGCGCCGCGTGGACGGCGATCGCGGTATGCGGGTCGATGACCAGGCCATGCTCCTGAAACATATTCGCCATGCAGGCGCGGGTTTCGTCTTCGCTCACGCTGCAGCCTGCGAATATAACGCGCGCCCGGGCCAGCGGCTCGGCGTTGATGGCAAAGCCGCCGGCGGTCTGCAATTCGGTCATCAGGCGGGTAATCTCCTTGCCGTCGCGATCATAGAGGTCAAACAACAGCCGCTCGAAATTGCTCGAAACCTGGATATCCATGCTCGGGCTAATGGTGTGGTGAATGGCGCCGACGCGGTATTCTCCGCCGCCCAGCGCGCGCGCCACAATGTCGTTGGCGTTGGTGGCGATGATTAGCCGGTCGATCGGCAGGCCCATGCCGCGCGCCACATAGCCCGCGTAACCATCACCGAAATTCCCGGTTGGCACGGCATAGGTGACTTCTCGCTGCGGTGCGCCGAGGGCCACGGCGGAAGTGAAATAGTAAACCGTCTGGGCCATCACCCGCGCCCAGTTGATGGAATTGATGGCCGATAATCCGGTTTCGTCGCGGAAAGCCAGATCGTTAAAAGCCGCCTTTACCATTGCCTGGCAGTCGTCGAAGGTGCCTTCCACGGCGATATTATGCACGTTGGCGGCATCAATCGTGGTCATTTGCCGCCGCTGAACTTCAGTCACCCGGCCCTTGGGGTGCAGCATGAAAACTTCCGCACACTCAAGGCCCTTCAGCGCGTCGATGGCCGCCGAGCCGGTATCGCCGGAGGTGGCCCCGAGCACTGTGGTTCTTTGCCCGCGCGCGTTCAACAGATGCTCGAACAGATGCCCGACCAGTTGCAGCGCCACATCCTTGAAGGCCAGCGTCGGCCCGTGAAACAGCTCCAGCAGCCATTCGTTATCCCCGAGGTGTCGCAGCGGCGCGACCTCTGCGTGGGGGAAGGCGCTATAGGCCTTGTCAACGATATCCGCCAGGTCCGCTTCGCAAATATCGGGTGCGACGAAGGGGGCCATGATGCGGGTTGCGCATTCCGCGTAGGGGTGCCCGGCCAGCGACGCGATATCCCGTGCCGACCATTGGGGAAGGCTTTTGGGCACATAGAGCCCGCCGTCGCGGGCCAGCCCGGAGAGGAAAACGTCGGCGAAGCTCAGTGCCTTGCCAGAGCTGGGGAAGCCGCCGCGTGTGCTGATATATTCCATGGGTTTGTGAGCTAGGGTCTGAACTCAATTACCGGGTGGAGCTGTGTTGGCTCCGAAAGGCCCGGAAAACAGGAGAAAACCGCAGTCGATGGTGCATATCGGCGAGGATTTTTGACGCCTTTCGCCGGGCTTTTCGGGCCAATCCAATTGGACCGCGCCCAAATTGGCCGGAACAGCGTTAAAAGCGCATCAGATAGATGGCTATTCTTCACCGCTTTCTCCTTGTTCCGGCCAATTTTGGCCCCGGGCCTTAGCCCGTAAGAAATGGGGGCACAGCCCTCACCGGTAATTGAGTCCAGACCCTAGCCAACCGCGCGGAAGGCTTCGCCACCGCGTTGCGCGCGGCGATGGTC
>JACZSK010000010.1 GCA_022574255.1 Pseudomonadota bacterium | reverse complement strand
CCGGCAATCGTCGTGCGGAAGCCGGGCAGGGCGTGTTCATCGGGCCAGCGGTTTTCGCCGTCCGGGCCCACCGCCTCCCCGCTCCGGGGGGCCGGCCCAAAATCGATAATTTCCTTCAGGTCGCGGGCATTCTTGGTCAACTCGCGGTCAAAGTAGCCAAGGGGGTTGTCTTTCGAGCGCAGGAGGCGGCGCTTGTCGGCCAGCGGCAAGGCAAAGAAGCCGCGCACCGCCTGCCACAGCGCGTCGATTTCGTTTGTAGCGATGCCGTGGCCGGTGACCTGGAAAAATCCCCAGTCGCGGCAGGCTGCGGCAATGGCCGCCACCGTCTCGGGGGATTCCGGGGCGCCCTCAAGAAATGGCGACAGGTCGATTGAGGGAATATCACCCATCGGCGGATGATACAGGAAAGCGTGATCCCCATCCAATAGTTGAAGCCCCCGCCCCCGCCCCCGGGCCAGCGGGGCTTCTCAAAGGCCATGTGCTAAGGCACAATGGAAACTGTAGCGATCACAGGATCAACAGGCGGGAAACAGCCCATGGCGGAAAATCAGCAACTGGATCCCGGGCAAATTTCCTCCGCCGCGGTGGCCACATCAGAAGAGCTCGCTGCTATGCTGCAGCAGGCCCTCGGGCTTCATCAGGCCGGGCAGCTGCAGGGAGCCGAGGATATTTACCAGCGCATTCTCGGGCGGGCCGCCAATCACCCGGACACCAATTACCTGCTCGGCACTCTTTACCTGCAACAGGGGCAAAACGAGAAGGCGGCGCTCCTCCTTCAAAAGGCGCTGGACGGCACCCCCGGCAACGCCACCGCGCGCATCAATCTGGGCATTGCCCTTAAGGGCCTTGGCCGGTTCAGGGAAGCCATTGACGCCTATAAGGCGGTGCTCGATCAGGAGCCCGGGAATGACGCCGCCCTCAACAATTTGGGTGTCGCGCATATGGGGCTGGACGAGGCTGAGGAGGCGGAGACCTGTTTCGACCGGGCACTGCGGGCCCAACCGGATAACGTGGGGGCGGCCAATAACCTGGGCCGGGCGCGGGAGGCCCTGGGCGACATGGAAGGGGCGGCGACCGCCTACCGCCAGGCGGTCAAATTGATGCCCGACTGCGGCGAGGCGCATCTGGCGCTGGCCTCGATGGGTCCGGTGCCGGACGCGCATTTGCAGGAACTGCAGGGGCTGTATGACGACCCCGGCGCCGACGCCAGCCAGCGCCTCTATCTGGCATTCGCCCTGGGCAAGGCTCTTGAGGATGCCGGCGATTATGACAAGGCTTTTGAGTATTTCAGCGAAGGCAACCGCCTGCATCACGCCGCCAATCCGTTCGATCTGGCCAACCAGGCGGGGTATTTCAGCCGCCTGCGGGAAATTTTCACCGGCGCGTTTATGGCCGGCGGCGAGGCTTCTGATGGCAAGAGCGCCATCCCTGACGCGGGGGAAGAGCCGGCGCCCATATTCATTGTTGGCATGCCGCGCTCGGGCACCAGCCTGGTCGAGCAAATTCTTGCCAGCCACGGCGAGGTTCATGGCGCCGGGGAACGACCCTACCTGCATGACGAATGCCGGCGCGAGGCCGCCGCAGCGGGGCAGGACCTGCCGGGGGCGATCAGCGCATTTGATGATGCCGCCTTCCGCCGCATCGCCGGCGGCTATCTCCAGCACTTAAAAAGTCAGGCGCCGGATGCCCGGTGCATCACCGACAAAATGCCGCAGAATTTTCTTTATGTGGGTCTCATTGCCCGCGCCTTTCCCGGCGCGAAGATTATCCACTGCCGGCGCGACCCCATGGACACCTGTCTGTCGATCTACAAGAGATTTTTTACCAGCCCAAATCCCTGGGCCTACGATCTGGCCTCCTTGGGCGGCTACTACCGCCTGTATGAAAAAATGATGGCGCATTGGCAGGCGCTGTTGCCGGGGCGGATGTTCGACATCGCCTACGAGGATCTGGTGGAGGACCCCGAGACCGGGATCAGGGGGCTGCTGGAGCATTGTAATCTGCCCTTCGACCCGGCTTGCCTGGAGTTTCACAAGACCAGGCGGGTGGTGACCACGGCCAGCGCCGCACAAGTGCGCCAGCCCATGTACAAGGGCTCGGTGGGGGCCTGGAAGCGCTATGAGAAACACCTGGGCCCGCTGCGGGAGGCCTTGAAATGACCCGCTCGATGGGCCTGACCCGCGGCAAGCTGGCGGCGGCCACCGGCTGCCATATAGAGACCATTCGTTACTATGAGAAGATCGCCCTGCTGCCCCAGCCCAAGCGCGCCGCCAACGGCTACCGTATCTACGGCGGAGACGACATCAAGCGGTTGGGCTTCATCAGGAAGCTCCGGGCGTTGGGATTCACGCTGGATGAGACGCGCGGCCTGCTGACGCTGGTCGATGGCCATGACTACACCTGTGGCGACGTCCGGGCCATTGCCGTTGCCCATATCGACAATATCCGCGCCAAGATTGACGATTTGCGAAAAATGGAAACGACGCTTGGCGAAATGGCCAATGCCTGCAGCGGCGGTGACGTGCCCGATTGTCCGATCATCGACGACTTGTACAGTGGCCCCGGCGGCCCCGGCGATACTGCTTGACCTTGTATTTACTACAGGCGGCAGGATGACCATCGGTCAGCGACGAAAAGGCATCGAAACAGCAATTCCGAGCAGCAAGGCACTGGGGTCAGGACTCATTAATCCGGTTCAATTCTGTTTGACAAGGAAGAGCGAATGCAAGAATACAGCCCGCCGACAGGGCGGGTCCCCTTTCAAGGGCTGGATCCGCAGCAGTCGGGCTTCCTTGTCAAACCCGGACCGGCCGGTTATTTCCGTTCGAAACTTCAAAGGGCTGCCTTCCTTTGCGGCCGGGAATGCGTCGGAACCCCTTGAAAACCATGAAGGTTTCCTGCGGAGTGCCTCCTGTTCCAGCCAAAAAGGCAAGCAGCAGAATGGATCGTATTAATGAGTCCTGACCCTGGATTGCCGCCATGTTGCAGGTGACCGAAAATATTGCGTTGTCCGAGGACGAGATTGAAGAGCAATTCATCCGCGCGCCCGGTCCCGGCGGGCAGAATGTTAACAAGGTGGCGAGCGCCGTGCAGCTGCGCTTCAACGCCGCAGCCAGCCCCGCCTTGTCGCCGGCAGTGCTGAGGCGGCTGGCGCGGCTGGCCGGGCGCCGCATGACCAGCGAGGGTGTTATTGTGCTGACCGCCAGCCGCTTTCGCTCGCAGGATCAGAACCGCAAGGACGCGCGGGAGAGGCTGTTGGCGCTGATCCGCGAGGCTGCCACGCCGCCAAGACCGCGCCGGGCAACCCGAACACCGCGCGCATCCAAACGCCGCCGGCTGGAGAGCAAGCGCCAGCGCAGCGGTCTGAAAAAGCTGCGCGGCTCGGTCAACCGGGCGGAAGAATAACAGGCTGGGTGAGCCAGGAGCGACAAACCAATGGCCGATGTCGAGACCATGCGCGATCATATTAATATGCTTTGCGCCCGCAACCAGGTTCGGATGGGCCGCCATTCGCGCGGCGGCAACGCCTCGCGGCGTGGGCGTTTTATCAACATTCGCCCGATCAAGAGCGCCATTACCTATGCCGTGGCGCTGCATGAGCTGGGCCATGTGCTGGGCCCGTGGCAATCGCAGCCGCGACTGTACAAGGAGGCGGGGGCATGGAAATGGGCTTTCGAGAATGCCCTGGTCTGGACCGCGCCCATGCAGAAGACCATGATCCGCTCCCTGACCTCCTACTTGAAATGGCAGCAGCGCCGGCGCAAATTTGTGCGCCTGCCCGAGCGCGGCCACGCCTTCTGGCTGCTGCTGGAAGGTTAGCTGCCGCCCATCAGACGGCGCCAATTAGCGCAATCTTCTGGCGAGTTTCAGAGCCCGTTAAGTGCCCGTTAGGGGTAGTGGGCTACTGTGGCCTCGGGATCGGCCCAGCAAAAATTCAGGTTGCCAACGCCAGCAACAATGTTGAGGAGAGGGTTCTTGAGTCATTCGCCCACAGAAATGCACTTTGAGGACCCCGACAACCCTCTGCGGGGGCTGATTATCGATGACCAGCGGACCATGCGGGGGATTGTCCGCCAGCTTCTGAAACAGGTGGGCATCACCCATGTCGATGAAGCCAGAAATGGCCGCCATGCCCTGGAGCAACTCACTGCCCCCGATGCCAAATTGCCGGATTTCGTGATTTGCGATCTGCATATGGACGAGATGGATGGTATCGAGTTCTGCAACAAGATACGGCTCTCCAAGTCAGACAAGCTGCGCATGATTCCAATTATTATGCTGACTGGCGAAACAGACAAATTTATCCGCTCTGTTTCCCGCCAGGTCGGCGCCGCCCATATCCTGTCGAAGCCGGTGACCGCAGAGCAGCTGCAGGAAAGCATATCCGACGCCATCGGCTTTGTGGTGTAGGCCACGGGGCCGGGAGCGCTGGGCCTGGTGACATACGCGCGCTGGCGCGACCATATCTGCCCACCTTTGGATGCTTTTGCCTTTTGTTGTTACCTTTAAGTAACATATGATTTTTGCCGTTGGCAGCGGTCTCCAGTGCGTGGGAAAATCCGCGAAGCGGAACGCGACTCACCCGGTCCGCCCGGACCATATGCGCCGGCGATGCCGCAGGATACCCCACAGATAGACCGTGCAGACCCCGGTGAGCAGGCAACGCCGCCATTTACCCGATGTTAAGGGCTTGCTGCCACGCTTTCACTGTTGATACAGCCTTTCGAGCTCCCTTCTTGTGTCTGTGTTAACCGGAGCCGCCTTTCCCCGAGGGTGGCTCCCTTCTTTTGCGTCAGGTGATGAGAGCATTTTTCAATAGCCCCTGCGCCCGGTGAAGGGTTTGCCGGTGAGCAGCGTGATCAGATGTGCCGCCATCAGAAAAACGATGACCATACCGACGAACTGGATCACGCCGTAAGGGATGAGCGGCGGGTTGCCGGGCACATAGGGCTTGCGTCCGCGCCAGTTGGCCCAACCCACCGCCGCGGCGGCCAGAACCAGGGTGATGAGTGTCGTCTGCAAATCGAGTATGGCCGCCTCCCGCCGCCTGTTATTACTCTTCGGTAACTTCTTTCCCGGTGAAAGTCGCATCGATAATTTCCGCCACGGCGCGCTCCAGCCGCGCCATATGCCTTGGCTGCGCCAGCGGCATGCCTGCCCAGGCGGAATGGCGATCGCGGCAGAGCAGCAGGAAGGCTATGGCCGCCTGCATGAGGGCCATGATGGCTTCGCGGTCCGCTCCCTGGCCAGAGCCGGAAACCGGCGAAGCGGTCGGCGCCGGTCGGTCCCCCGGGCCACACAGCGCCGGACCGTCGCCGGCGGCCAGCGACCAGGCGAGCAGGTCGCGCCGCGTGCGGTCACCGGCCAGGCCCCGGCCATAGCGGATCAGCGCCTCAATCGCTTCCCCCGGCGTGGCCGACGAAGCTGTGGCGGGTTGCCCTGCCGGCGACCCCATGGCCGGACCGGAGGCGCGTTCCGAGAGCAGCGAAGTAACGACGCCCTCCATATTGCCGAAATAGCGATAGACCAGCGGCTTGCCGACGCCAGCCTCTTTGGCCAGCGCATTGACACCCAGTGCGGCGAAGCCGTCGCGCGCCAGAATTTGCCGCGCCGCGTCGAGAATTTGCGCTCTGGTCTGGTCGGCGTTGCCCATGAGGATGTCTTTCTGGTTACCGTTTGGTAACATACGGGCTGCCGGCGAACAAGAGCGATTGGCAAAGACCGAGGGTATTTTCACCGCGCGCCGGGGCACAACAGACCTCTTGCGCGGGGGCGGGGTTGCGTTATAACAGCCTCTCCGCGCAGGGGCGGCCTGGCTGGCCCTGCGGACCCGGAGGGCGCGTAGCTCAGTGGGAGAGCACTGTGTTCACACCGCAGGGGTCGGCAGTTCAATCCTGCCCGCGCCCACCATTTCCCCGCACCTGGTATTACAGCCCCTAGAACCCCTCGGCACGGAAGACGATTTCGCCCTCGATCACCGTCATCAGCGGCAGGACCGTGAGGATTTCCGCCTCGGGGATAGTCATGATATCGCCCGAGAAAATCGTGAGATCCGCGCGCTTGCCAACTTCGATTGAGCCCAGATCGTCTTCGCGGAAGGAGGCGTAGGCGGGCCATGCGGTGAACATTTTCAATGCCTGGGCGCGGCTGACCGCCTCCTCGGGGTGCCAGTCTTCGTTCGAGAATCCATCCAGGCTTTTGCGCGCCACGGCGGCGTAAAACTCTATGCGCGGGTCGCCCTTTTCCACCGGCGCGTCGCTGCCACCGGCAATGATTGACCCTGCATCTATCAATGAACGCCAGGCATAGGCCCCCTTAAGCCGGTCTTTGCCCAGCCGCGCGGGCGCGAAGAACAAGTCGCCGATGGCGTGGCTGGGCTGCATGGAGGGAATGACGCCCAGCGCCGCAAAACGCGGAATGTCGGCGGGGTTGATGATCTGGGCATGCTCGTCGCGCCAGCGCGGTTCGGCGATGGCCCGTTCGGCCACCGGTACTTGAGCAAATGCCTCCTCGACCCAGTCCAGAAGCTGGCGGTTTCCCCGGTCGCCGATGGCATGCATGTTGACCTGGATGCCGGCCCGGAGCGCGCCGGTCATAATGGACAGGGCTGCGGCCTTTTCGCTGAGCTGCAGGCCGGCCCCCGGGGCGTCATTGTAGGGCGCCAACAGCAACGCCCCGCGCGAGCCCAGCGCGCCGTCCATGTAAAGCTTGATGGCCCGGGTCACCACCCGCCCGTTTGCCGAGGCACGCGGGCCATCGGTGAGCAATGCCAGCGACGCCGGATCATCACCGTCAATGGAATTATAGACCCTGAGTTTCAACGCGCCCGCGTCGGCCAGCGCCGCCATCAGGTCGGCATTGGCCGGCGTCACCGACATGGAATGGACCCCGGTCCAGCCGAGACCCGTATAGAGCGTGCCGGCGGTGAGCAGCGCCAGCCGGGCGTCGGGGCCGCCGGTTTCGTCCATGGCCTCGCCGACCAGCGCCATGGCACGGTCGATGAGCATGCCCGTGGGCCGGCCATTATCGTCTTTGAGAATTTCACCGCCAAAAGGCGGCTCGGTATGGGCATCGATCCCGGCGCGCTCCAACGCCAGGGTGTTGACCACAACGGCATGGCCGTCGGCGCGGCGCAAGATCACCGGGTTGTCGGGTGAGACGCTGTCCAGGTCGTCGCGGGTGGGGAAACGCGCTTCAGGCCAGTGGGTTTCTATCCAGCCGCGGCCGATGATCCCGGCGCCGGGCTCGGCCTCGGCCACCACCCCGGCCAGACGGTCCTTGAGCATTTCTATGGAGGTGACGTCATCCAGATTGAGCGTCAGTTCACGCAGGCCGATGCCCAGCAGATGGACATGGGCGTCGACAAATCCCGGGTAGAGCGCGGCACCATGAAGGTCGATAATTTCGGTTCCCTCGCCGGCCAGGGCGCGGGCCGCCGCCTCACCGCCGGCATGGATGATCCGGCCGTCCCGCACTGCCACGGCCTCAACCGCCGGTCGGGCGTCATTGGCCGTCCATATGGGGCCACCCACAAAAATCATGTCGGCGAACTCGTCTGGTTCGAGGGCGGAAGACTCCTGCCCGCTCTCGCCGCAGGCTGACAGCAGCAGCGACAACATGACCAGGGTGAAAAATGCGCGCATGGAAGATATCCTGTAGGTTATTTCCGCCCGGTCTCGTCTTCGTCCATCCAGGGCGAGCCGCCGCGCCGCCGGGCGAAAAATGTTCTGATACCAAGGTAAGTTCCCGCAACCACCAGGGCGGCGACGATTATGCCGGCAATGAACAGGGCGGCGCCCAGCACTTCTCCCAGCCAGCCAGCCTCGCCCTCGAGGCCATAGGTATCGGCCAGTATATAGACCAGATAGACCACCAGCAGGAACACCAGCAACAGCATGACCGCGGGCGAATGGATTTGCGCCAGCGGATTTACGGCCTTGGGTTTTTTGGGCGGCGAGGGGTTCATAAGTCTGGACCCTAGCATGTCAGCCAACCAGTTGATGCTTTTTCAGGGCGTGGCGCAGCTGGTCATAGCTGAGCGAGAGATGCGCGGCGGTGTCGCGCTGGTTGAAGCGGTTGGCGGTCAACGCCTCCTCCAGCAGTTTTTTCTCGAGCCCCGCCATGGCCTCACGGATATCAAGGGGCGCGGCGGCAGAGGGGCTGAATTTGGCCGGCTCTCCGGCGCCGGCCTCAGCCACCTGTTCCACCGCGCCGCTACGCTGGGCCGGTTGCGGCCGCCAGGGGCTCTCGAAGGGATCAAAGACCAACTCGCTGATCGGTTCTTTTTCTGCCTCTGCCGCACGGTAAACGGAGCGCTCGACCACATTGCGCAGCTCGCGCACGTTGCCCGGCCAGGGGTAGTCCAGCAATTCCTGCTCGGCCCCGGGGGTAAAGCCGGGAAACACCTGCCAGCCCAGATCCTGGGCTATGGCGCTGGCGAAAACGGCTGCCAGCACCATGATGTCGCTGCGCCGCGCCCGCAAGGGAGGCAGGGTCAGCACATCAAAGGCCAGCCGGTCGAGAAGATCATGGCGAAAGCCGCCGGCATCGGCCAGCGCCGGCAGGTCGACATTCGCCGCCCCGATAATCCGCACATTGACGGTCACGGTCTCGTTGCCGCCTACCCGCTCAAACTGGCCATATTCGATAATGCGCAGCAGCTTTTCCTGGGCGGCCATGGACATGGTGGATATCTCATCGAGGAAAAGCGTGCCGCCATCGGCCATCTCGAAGCGGCCGGCGCGCCGCCTGGTGGCGCCGGTAAAGGCGCCGGGTTCATAGCCGAACAGCTCGCTTTCGATCAGGGTCTCGGGGATGGCCGCGCAGTTGAGTTTCACCAGCCGCTCGCCCCAGCGCCGGGAGAGGAAATGCAGGCGGGCGGCAATCAGTTCCTTGCCCGTTCCGCGCTCGCCGATCAACAGAACCGGGCGCTCCAGCGGCGCCACCGCCGAGACCTGGTCCATCAGGTCGAGGAAAGACCGCGACTGTCCGACCAGACGAATTTCTTCGGGCGTGAGCATTGTATATTACACCAATATTCCGTGTATATTACTAATATTCTGTATATTACACCATCCCCCAGCATTTGGCAAACCGGCCGCGAAGGCGAATTACAGCGTGTAATCAAATGGTTAGTCTGATTCCTGTCTTCTGGCACGGCGATTGCAGTTACGAGAGGGAGAAATGAAAATATCGACCGCATGATGAGGACAGCAGAATGAACATCCTGGCAAAACTTGGCGACGCCATCGACAGCACCAACCATATCGAGAGTGAAAGCGTCATGGCGCTGGGCCTGTTCGGCATGGCGCCCCCGGCGGCAACCGACGACCGCGGCGCTCCGGCCTACAGCGCCTTCTCGCGCCGCGGGAGCCGGCAGCGCCGCATCGGCTAACAGGCATCCGTCCGCACCCGGCCTGAGTTACGACAGACAGCACAAGACGTCACCTGGAGACGCAAAAATATAACAAAGAAGAGAACCATAAGGACCAGAACAATGAGCATTTTTTCCCGTTTGAGCGACATCGTCAATTCCAACATCAACGCCATCCTGGATACCGCCGAGGATCCCGACAAGATCATCCGCATGGTCATCCAGGAGATGGAGGACACGCTGGTTGAAGTGCGCTCATCGGCAGCCCGCGCCATTGCCGACCAGAAAGAGGTTTCCCGCAAATCCAAGCGGCTGGCCGATTTGCAGAGTGATTGGGAAAAGAAGGCCGAGCTGGCAATATCCAAGAACCGCGAGGACCTGGCTGCCGCGGCGCTGGTTGAAAAGGCCAAATGCGCCGACATGGCCAGGCATCTGGAGGAAGAGGCCGGGCATTTGAAAGAGGCGCTGAACCGCGGCGAAGAGGATGTGATTAAACTGGAGGCGAAGCTGCGCGAGGCCCGGGCCAAGAAGGCAACGCTGGCGGCGCGCCATTCGACCGCGACCAACCAGCTTCGGGTCAAGCGCAATCTGCATTCCACCCGTATTGAAGAGGCCTTCGAGCGTTTCGAGAAAGTGGAAGCCCGCCTTGATCGCATTGAGGGCGAGACAGAGGCCTTTGACTTGGGCAAGGGCCGCACCCTGGCCGAGGAAATTACCGACCTGGAGACCGAAGAAGCTATTCAAAAAGAGCTGAAAGCCCTTAAATCAAAGATGTCGAAGAAAAAGGCGGCAAAATAACAGGCCGCATTCATCAAAGACAGCAAAAGCAAGGTTAGGGGTCAATAGACAAGGTTAGGGGTCAATAGAGATGGAAGAAACCGTACCCATTCTGATCTTCACGCTGGTGGTGCCCCTGTGGCTGATCCTGCATTACGTGACCAAATGGAAGAAGGACAAGACTATTACACCGGAGAACGAGAGCACGCTCGGCGACCTGAGAGCCAACGCTGAAAAGCTGGAACAGCGCCTGATAGTCATGGAGCGCATCCTGGACGACGAAATTCCCGAATGGAGGCAGAGAGCCCATGACCCGCTTTAATCCCAACAAACTGTACAAGGACCCGAGGAACAGCCGTTGGCTGGGAGTCTGCGCGGGCATCGCCGACTACTTTGATGTGCGCCCCGGCGTGGTGCGGCTGCTGACGGTCATCGGCGCCCTGATGACCGGCATCTGGGGCTTCCTGATTGCCTATCTCATTCTCGGTTTCGTGCTGGAGCGCAAGCCCAAGGAAATGTACGAGCGCCCCGAGGAGGACGAATTCTGGCGCCAGGCACGGACCAAGCCGGAGTATACGGCGGTTGATTTGCGCCGCCGGTTCGAGGATATCGAACGCCGCACCCGGGACATGGAAGCCTATGTCACCTCAAAGCGCTTCCGCCTGGACCGCGAACTGCGCAGTCTGGAAGACTGATACGAGGCTGATACCAGCCGTTGCGACAATAGAATTCCGGGGGCGCCCCTTTTTTGACCCCGCTCATCTCTGGCGCCCTTTGCTCTCCGGACTTGTCCGGAGGGCCAGGACCCCGCTCCCCCGCGGGGTTCTGGGTGTTTCTCCGGAAGCCGTATTTCCATAGCCCGCAGATCTCCAGCCCCCGCACTTGTCCAGCCATTGACTTATGGCCCCATCGGGACCAAATCCCTTGCACCGATGACTGGGAAATCACCACAGGATCGCCGCCGGGATGTATCTGGAAAACACCAGCCTTGAGGATGTGGAAGAGACCTTCGCCCTGATGGACGATTGGGAAGATCGCTATCGCTACCTCATAGAGCTGGGCAGAAAATTGCCGCCGCTGAGCGAAGACGAGCATGTGGAGCAGAACAAGGTGCGCGGATGCGCCAGCCAGGTCTGGATCGTGACCAGGCCGCACCCGGAAGATTCGACACGAATGGTTTTTATCGGCGACAGTGACGCCCATATCGTGAAGGGCCTGATCGCCGTGCTGCTGCTGATTTTCTCGGGCAAGACCCGCCCCGAAATAACCGCCACCGACGCCCGGAAGATTCTCGAGCAGTTGGGTTTGGCCGAGCACCTGTCGCCCATGCGCACCAACGGGCTCTTTTCCATGCTTCAGCGTATCGGGGATATGGCGGCAGCGTGAGGCGGCGGCGGACGCCCTAGCCGGGCAGGTTCTGCAGGAAAAAGCCGGCCAGATTACCGCCCATCACCAGGCGAATCTCGATCTCGGTAAAGCCCGCCTTCAGCATTTCATGGGTCAGCACGGCCAGTTCCGAGACGTCAAAAGCGGTGGTCGTGGCGCCGTCAAAATCGGACCCAAGCGCCACATGGTCGACACCGACCAGGTCGATGGCATAGCGGATACTCTTGACCACGCCCTGGGGCGAGATATCGCAGACCGCGGCATCCCAGAACCCGATGCCAATGAGGCCTCCGCTCGCCGCCACCTGTTTCATCAACGCGTCGGGAATATTGCGCGCCGTGTCGCAGGCGCCCTTGACGCCGGTGTGGGAAACAATCAACCGCTTCACTCTCATGCGCAGAACGTCGCCGACCACAGCCTCTGAGGCATGCGCCAGATCAATGATAACGCCCAGCCGCGCCATTGTGGTGACCGCCTCGCGCCCAAAGGGCGTAAGCCCGGCCTTGGACAGACCATGCAGCGAGCCGCCCAGTTCATTGTCAAAGAAATGCTGCAGCCCCATCACCCGGTAACCGGCGTCATAGAGCTTTTGCACATTGGCGATATCGCCTTCCAGAACCTGCGCTCCCTCAAAGGAGAGAATACCGCCGATCACCGCCTGCCCTTCAGCACGCGCGGTCAGCAGAGCCTCGGCGTCGCCGCGGCTGCGGATAACGCGCAGAGCACCGCCAGAGCGCGCCGCTATATCCTGCAATTTTTCGCCCTGGTAAAGTGCGCGCGCCAGCAGGCTGCCCCAAGTGGAGACAGGCCACAGCTGGGCGATGGCCAGGCCGGTGATGGAATCGCTGTCCAGGCTGTTCGCTTCGTAATTCAAATCTCCGGGCACGGCGGTGACCACGCCAAACACCTGCAGCGCCACGTTGCCTTCCGCCAGACGCGGCAGGTCCGAATGGCCACGTTCGCCGCGCGTTGTCAGGTCGCGTGCCCACAACAGCGAGTCCGCATGCAGGTCGCCGACCACCAGTTTTTTATGCAGTGCAGCGGCCGCCGCGGAAATCTCATAGGGCTGGTGAGGCGTTACCTTGTTCTGGCCCTTTTCAACGATTCCCGGGGCCAGGGCAAAGAACAGGCCACCGAGCACCGCCACCGAGGCAACCGCGAAGAACAGAACCGGCAGGCGAAAACGCGATCCGGTGGATTCTCCGGCAGCCGGCAATTCAGATGTAACGCTCGATTGAGCTTCGGGCTCGGGCTCGGGCTCCGGCTCGGGCTCCGGCTCGGGATCAGGCGCCGATTCGCTGGCTGGTTCCGGCGCGGTCTCCGCCATTGCCTGTTCGGGTGCTTCTTCGGGTGCCTCTTCGGGCGCCTCATCCGGCGTCGAGATGTCCAGATCATCCCCGGAAAGGCTCTCGCCAATCTCGCCAGCCTCGCCATGGCGCTCGGCAATATCCTCCACCGCCCGCTTTTTTTGCAGGGCCCGGCGCTTTTCCGGCGACAGCAATGTAGATGCGCGTCTGGACATTATCCCCATCATCTCTTGGGCAGAAAACCCCTGGGCGGGAATTCCCGTCTTCGTGGCGCAAATCTAGCGCGAAATGGTTAAAAAAGCCCCTCCCGGCGGGAAGGGGCTTTTCACGAAATTCGCTTGTTTATAGAGCGCTCAGGCAAGCCCCCAGATCAGAATCAGGGCAATAGCCGCCGGGCAGAAGTATTTTATCAGGACATGCCAGATTTCAAAGATGCCACCTTCGGGCAACCCCATCTCTTCGCGCATGCTGTCGCGGGTCACAAACCAGCCAACAAATACAGCCAGCAACAATGACGCGATCGGCATAATCAGGTTCGACACAATGAAATCGTTGATCGCGAAAAAATTCATCTCAATGCCAAACGCGGCCAGCGGATAGAACTCCTTCAACTCGCCCTGCGAAAACACCGATGCCAGCCCCACCGTGAAGGCGACGCCGCCGCCAAAAATCGCCGATTTCCAGCGGTTCATGTCCTGGCGCTCTTCGAAGTAACTGACCGCCGGCTCGAGCATTGAAATAGACGAGGTTATGGCCGCAATGCCGAGCAAGACGAAGAACATGGTGCCGAATATCGAACCACCCGGCATTTGCGCAAAGGCGATGGGCAGGGTCTTGAAAATCAGATCAGGGCCCGACGCGGGGTCCAGGCCAAAGGCAAAGACCAGCGGGAAGATTGCCATCCCGGCAATCAGCGCAATGATGGTATCCGCCCCCGCGATCAGCGCTGCCGAGCGATGTATGCTGACGTCCTTGGGCAAATATGCGCCGTAGGCCACCATCGTTCCCAGCCCCAGGCTGAGCGAGAAGAAGGCTTGCCCGACCGCATCCAATACCGCGCCGCCGGTCAATTCCGAGAAGTTCGGCACAAAAAGATACTTCACCGCCATGATAAACTCGCCGGTTGCCATGGAATAGCCGACCAGCACCAGCAGCAGCAAAAACAGCATCGGCATCAAAAAGGTGACGGCCTTTTCAAGCCCGGCGTTGATGCCACGCCCGACGATATAGACGGTCATGGCAATGAATATGAAGTGCCAGAAGACCATGCTTGAAGTGTCGGCATAGTGAGCGTCCAGCACAGCCGCCGCGTCTGCGGCGCCGAAACCGGCAGCGAACACGCCGCTGGCCGCCTTGATAATATAGGCCAGCACCCAGCCGGCGATGACGCTGTAAAAGCTCAGCAGCCCCAGGCCGCCGCCCAGGCTGGCCAGATGCCCGACCCATCCCCAGCGCCGGGAACTGCCCGACGCCTTGGCCACATTCCGGATTGTCGTTATGGGGCTCATCTTGCCGCGCCGCCCAAGGGTCAACTCTGCCATCAGCACCGGAACACCGATCAGCAGCACAAAGCCAATATAAACCAGCACAAAGGCGCCACCGCCATTCTCGCCGGCCATATAGGGAAACCGCCAGATATTACCCAGACCAACGGCGCTGCCTACCGCGGCAAAAATAAAGGCCATCTTTGATGACCATTGTCCGTGAGTGTCACTCGACTGCATCTGGATCCCCTATCATGATCACACGCCCGCAAGAACCGCCGTTTATCCGCACAGGTTCAATACGGGCGCAAAGTTGGGGGAATTCTAGCGATCAGGCGGGCGAGGTCAATTGCCAAGATGCGCAAACTGGAAAGCAACACCGCAAGCGGGGCGCTCAGCCACCCCGGGCCCCATGACCGTTCAAGATCCCTTGTAGATTTTGCTGCGCCCGGACAACAGGTCATAGGCCGCGCGCACACGGTGAAAGGCTTTCTCGGCTTCCTTGTCGCCCGGATTGCGGTCGGGGTGCAGGGCCTTGGCCATTTTGCGGAAGCGCGCTTTCACCTCCGCCGGACTGGGCGATGCCTCCAGTTCCAGAACATCCAGAGCCTCGCGCTCAACACGGCTGACACCGTCTTTATCCGCACCCCCACCCCAGGAATAGGGGTCGGCGCTGGAATAGCCGGCGTTGGTGTTGGCCTCACGTTCGGCAAATTCACGGGCCTGGTCGTTGCTCAGGCCCTCAAAAAAATTCCAGTTCCTGTTATATTCGGCGGCGTGGTTCACACAGAACCACCAGCGCTCGTCTGACAGCGTCGACTTGGGCGCCGGATGGTCGGCTTTTTCCGGGCAGCCCTCGAAATCGCACTCACGCACGCCCACCGGGTCACTGTTGACGCCATATTCGCCCCAGCGCGGGAAACCCCAGCTCTTTTTTGCACGCGACATACCCGGCCCTGCCTTTGAACGCTCAACGGAAGAGATTAGCATAGGGGCAATGGCGCGGCGAGCAGCATTGCCGCGGAAAGGACAGCAAGCCTTTTTTTGGTCGAAAACCCCTGCTAACCCACGCGTATTGAAAACCCCAGCCAACCCGCGCATATTAAAGATGCGCCGATCATGGCGGGGCTGCAGACAGGTGGCACAGGAGAAGATTTGTTATGGGTCCGACGATTGCACTGGTTGACGACGACAAGAATATTCTCACATCGGTGACCATAGCGCTGGAAGCCGAGGGCTTTCGTGTGCGCACCTATCCCGATGGCGCCAGCGCGCTGGAGGCTCTGAAGAATAATCCCGCCGACCTGGCGGTGCTGGATATCAAGATGCCGCGCATGGACGGCATGGAATTGCTCCGGCGCCTGCGCCAGACAACCGATATGCCGGTGATATTCCTGACTTCGAAAGACGAGGAGATCGACCAGGTGCTGGGACTGAAAATGGGCGCCGACGATTTTATCGCCAAGCCCTTTTCGCAGCGCCTGCTGATTGAACGCATCCGCGCGGTGATAAGGCGTTATACAGCCGTGGCGAAGGCCGGCGACGGCGATGATGAAGAATCGCAGGCCATCCGGCGCGGTCAACTGACCCTGGACCCGGCCCGGCATATGGTGAAATGGGGCGAGGCCGCGATCAACCTTACGGTCACCGAGTTTCTTATTCTGCAGGCGCTGGCCCAGCGCCCGGGCCATGTGAAAAGCCGCGACCAATTGATGGATGCAGCCTATTCCGACGACATATATGTGGACGACCGCACCATCGACAGCCACATTAAGCGGCTGAGGAAAAAATTCCGTGCCGTGGATAGCGAGTTTACCAGCATCGAAACGCTCTATGGCGTCGGATATCGCTATAGCGAGGCGTGATGGCGAAAAATGACGCCGACACAAGTAACGCCCTGGTGAGGGAAACGCGCTGGGGGCCGTTCTCGCCCCTGACGCGGCGCATCCTGGCGGTCAATGTCATAGCGCTGGGCATTCTCGGCGGTGGCATTCTCTATCTCGACCAGTTCCGCGACAATCTGCTGCAACGCCATGTCAGCGATCTTGAGGCGCAGGCGGAAATCATCGGCGGGGCGATTGGCGAGTCCGCTTCAGGCGGCCCCGACACCCGCTCAATTGAGATCGAGCCGGCGCGCCAGATCATCGCCCGGCTTCTGGGGCCCACCAACAGCCGCGCCCGGCTCTTTTCAATCGATGGGCAACTGCTGGCCGACAGCCGCTTTCTCGGGCTTGGCCGCACGGTCTATGTGATCCCGCTGCCGCCGCCGGGCACAAAACCGGATTGGCGAAAACGGTTGGCGGACTGGTTCGATACGACGCTCGACGCGCTCACCTCGGACCCCGAGATACCCCGCTATGAGGAGCATATCGGGCAAACCGCTTTCGATTACGAGGAGGCGCTGGCGGCGCTGGCGGGCGAGAAACTGACCGTCATACGGTCTGCCGGGGACGGCACGCGGGTGGTCTCCGTGGCGGTTCCGGTGCAGCGCTTCCGCCGCGTTCTGGGGGTGCTGCTGATGACCCGGGATACCGCCGACATACAGCAGATCATCCGTGAAGAGCGGCTGACCATCCTTAAGGTTTTTGCCGCCTCGGTGGTGGTGACATTGTTGCTGTCGGTTTTCCTGGCCGGCACCATCGCGCGGCCGATCCGCCGCCTGGCGCGCGCCGCCGACGAGGTGCGGCACGGCATTGGCCGGCCCAAGGCGCTGCATGAATATTCGCACCGCCGTGATGAAGTGGGCACCCTTTCGCGCTCGCTGACCGCCATGACGCGGGCGCTTTACAAGCAGCTCGACGCGGTCGAGAGCTTTGCCGCCGATGTCGCCCATGAGCTGAAAAACCCGCTGAGCTCAATGCGCAGCGCCGTGGAAACCATACAGCGCACCGGCGATGAAGCCATAAAGACCAAGCTGCTGGCCATTATTGAAGATGACGTCTCGCGCCTCGACCGGCTGATCAGCGACATTTCCGACGCCTCGCGCCTGGACGCCGAATTATCGCGGGGCAATATGGCGGAGGTTGATCTTGGCGCCATGGTCGCGACCCTGGTGGAAGCTTACCGCACCACTGCCCGCACCGGCGGCACACGAATAGCCTTTGACCCGCCGGAGAGCGGCAGCTTTGTCGTCCAGGGCATCGAGGAGCGGCTTGGCCAGGTGATGCGCAACCTTCTGGACAATGCTATTTCCTTTTCGCCCGCCGGCGGCACGGTCAGCATCAGCCTGGTAAAGAAATCCAAGAGCATCGACTTTGCCATTGAAGATGAAGGGCCGGGCCTGCCCGACGAAGCCACGGAGAAGATATTCGAGCGTTTCTATACCGAGCGCCCGGCCGGTGAGGCTTTTGGCCGCCACTCGGGGCTCGGCCTGAGCATCTCCAAGCAGATTGTCGAGGCGCACGGTGGCACCATTGTTGCCACGAACAAACCCGTCGATGCGGGCGCGCGGCGCAGCAATGACGGGGAAGATGACGGGGAAACAAAGCCGGACGCCGAGCCCGGCCGGGAACGCGAGAGCGGCGGTGCCCGTTTTGTGGTCTGCCTGCCCTGCTAGGACTTGCAGCGACCGGGTAAACTGCTTCACAATGATGGCTGGCAATGCCCGGTACGTCGCCCGCGCGCTGCCGGAAAGCAACGGTGAGGAGCTATGGCGCTGGAGCATGCAAGCTGTATTGCCCTGGGGGGCAAGGCGGTTTTGATACGCGGCCCTTCGGGCAGCGGCAAGTCTGACCTGGCGCTGCGGCTGATCGATGGCGGCGCGGAGCTGCTGGCCGACGACTATACGCTGCTCACCCGGGATGGCGAGCAGCTCATTGCCGCGCCGCCCGACAAGATTGCCGGCAGAATAGAGGTGCGGGGTGTGGGCCTGGTGTGCATGCCTTCGGCCAGCGACCTGCCGGTGGCGCTGGTTATCGATCTGGTCGGAAGGGATGATGTGGAACGGCTGCCCGCGCCCCGCGATACCGAGATTGAAGGGGTCAGGATTCCGCTGTTGGAATTATGGCCCTTCGCCGCTTCAGCCGCGGCAAAAGTAAGACTGGTGCTGGAGCATCCGGTTGAAAATCTGGAGCAAAACCAGTGACCAGGAAGAAGGCAGCCGCGAAGACCGGAACCCGGATTATTATTGTCTCGGGCCTGTCGGGCGCGGGGAAATCGACAGCGCTGAATGCTTTCGAGGACATGGGCTTCGAGGCGGTGGACAATTTGCCCATTTCGCTGTTGCCCGAACTTATGCGATTGGACGGAGGGGATAACGGCGACGGGGAAGGCAACCGGGGTCCGCTGGCCATCGGCATCGATTCCAGAACCCGCGCCTTTCAACCGGCCAAAGTCGTGCAGATGATACGCAGACTGCGCCGTACGGATGATGTGGAAATCAGCCTGCTGTTCATGGATTGCGATGACGAGACCCTGGCCAAACGCTTTTCGGAAACCCGGCGTCGCCATCCGCTGGCCCAGGACCGCCCGGTCAGCGACGGCATTATAGCGGAACGCCAGTTTCTCGGCGAAATGATGGAAGCCGCGGATATGGTGCTGGACACCACCGGCAACAATATTCACGACACCCGCCGCCGCCTGACCGAAATTTATGCGCCGCACGAGGCCATGGCCATTACCACGGTGGTCAAGTCATTCGGCTATGGCCGGGGTGTGCCGCGCGACGCTGACCTGGTGTTCGATGTGCGTTTCCTCGGCAATCCCCATTACGAGGAAAAACTGCGCCCCCTGACCGGTCGTGACAAAGCGGTGGGCAAATTTGTGCGGGACGATCCCAATTACGCGCCTTTCGTCAAAAAACTGAACGCCATGCTGCTTTCGCTGCTGCCCTTGTATTTGCGCGAAGGCAAATCCTATCTGACCATTGCCTTTGGCTGCACGGGCGGCCGCCACCGCTCGGTCTATCTTGCTGAAGAGACCGGAAAGCTCTTGGAAAAGAAGGGCTACAGGGTAAATATTGTGCACAGGGACGCGGAGAGGAACTGAGAGCCGCGCCCGGAGACGGCGCTGCGGTTGTTGTTCAAAAACGGATAACGCGATGATCGGACTGGTACTTGTAACCCACGGACGCCTGGCGGAAGAATTTATCGCCGCCACGGAGCATGTGGTGGGCCCGCAGGAAGATGTGCGCGCCATCTGCATTGGCGCCGACGACGACATGGAGTTGCGCCGCACCGAAATTCTCGAGGCGGTGCGCGATGTGGATAGCGGCGCCGGCGTGATTTTGCTTACCGATATGTTCGGTGGCACACCCTCGAATCTTGCCATATCGGTGATGGAACAATGCCACGTTGAGGTGATCGCCGGCATTAACCTGCCCATGCTGATCAAGCTGGCCAGCATGCGCGACACCGGGCCACTGGCCGAGACCGTGGCGGCGGCGCAGGAATCGGGACGTAAATATATCAATGTCGCTTCAAATCTGCTGACCGGCGCAGACAAAGACGGCAATTAGGGGCTGACCAGAGAATGATGCAATCCCTGTGGCGGCAACCATGAGCGGCGGCCCCGACGCCGGCGGCCCCGACGATGCAGGCCCCGACGATGCAGGCCCCGACGATGCGGGCGATGAGTCCCGCGCCACAAAAGCCGCCAACCCCGTCAGCACCGAAGTCACAATCTGCAATCGGCGAGGCCTGCACGCCCGCGCCGCGGCGAAATTTGTCAAACTTGCGCAAACTTTTGATGCCGAGATAAAGGTCTTCAAGGACGGCATGGAGGTTTGCGGAACTTCCATCATGGGTCTGTTGCTGCTGGGCGCCGCGCCGGGCGATACCATTCGCCTGACCGCCAGCGGCGCCAAAGCGCAGCAAGCCGTTCAGGCGCTGGTACGGCTGGTTCAAGATGGCTTCGACGAAGGCGGCTGATCCCTAGCCAACAGCGAGAATCGGCCTATATGAATATCCTGACCATATATAAGGATATCTTTATACTTGTCTGTCAAACAGCAGCCTGATATAAGCCGCCGCGGACAGTGGATATGCAGACGCTGCCGCCGCCAACAGGCCGGCGATCAACAGGATATTTGCGGAAGGACATTGTGATGAGCGCCAACGAAGATTTCAAAGTTGCCGATATCAGCCTGGCAGGCTGGGGCCGTAAGGAAATCAATATTGCCGAGACCGAAATGCCCGGCCTGATGGCCTTGCGCGAAGAGTACAAGAGCGAGAAGCCGCTGGCCGGCACGCGCATCGCCGGCTGCCTGCATATGACCATCCAGACCGCGGTTCTGATCGAGACCCTGATCGAATTGGGCGCTGAAATCCGCTGGAGCTCATGCAATATTTTTTCCACCCAGGACCAGGCGGCAGCGGCCATCGCGGCGGCGGGTATCCCGGTCTTTGCCTGGAAAGGGTTGAGCGAGGAAGATTTTCTGTGGTGTATCCGCCAGACCATTGATGGGCCGGACGGCTGGCAGCCCAACATGATACTGGATGACGGCGGCGATCTGACCGAGATGGTTTACAAGGACTATCCCGACCTGATCCCCGAGATTAAGGGCATTTCAGAAGAGACCACCACCGGCGTGTTGCGGCTTTACCAGATGGAAAAGGCCGGCAAGCTGAAAACTCCCTGCATCAATGTCAATGATTCGGTGACCAAGTCGAAATTCGACAATCTCTATGGCTGCCGGGAAAGCCTGGTCGACGGCATCAAACGGGCCACCGACGTGATGCTGGCCGGCAAGATCGCAGTGGTTTGCGGCTTCGGTGACGTGGGCAAGGGCTCTTCGGCCAGCCTGCGCGGCCTGGGGGCGCGTGTGCTGGTCACCGAGATCGACCCCATCTGCGCCCTGCAGGCGGCCATGGAAGGCTACGAGGTCACCACAATGGAGGACGCCGCACCGATAGGCGATATTTTCGTCACCGCCACCGGCAACAAGGATGTGATCACGCTGGACCATATGCGCGAAATGAAAGACCGCGCCATTGTCTGCAACATCGGCCATTTCGATTCCGAGATACAGATCGCCTCAATGGAAAATTATAAATGGGAAGAGGTCAAGCCGCAGGTCGACGAGGTCGTGTTCCCTGATGGCAAGCGCCTGATCGTGCTGGCCAAGGGCCGGCTGGTAAACCTGGGCTGCGCCACCGGCCACCCCAGCTTTGTGATGAGCGCATCCTTCACCAACCAGGTCATGGCCCAGATCGAGCTGTGGAACAATAACGATAATTACGAGAACAAGGTCTATGTGCTGCCCAAGCATCTGGACGAGAAGGTGGCGTTTCTGCATCTCGACAGGTTAGGCGTCAAGCTGACCAAGTTGAGCAAGGAGCAGGCGGACTACATCGACGTTCCGGTCACCGGCCCGTTCAAGACAGACCATTACCGTTATTAAAACCCCGCGCTTGCACCCGCACCCTTGTTTTTGAGGCGCACCATTGGTTAAATAGGCGCCCAATCAGGGGAACCGGGGGAACCAGGGGTGAAGTTTCGGGCAACCATCGCGAGCCGCTATCTGGCAGGCTGTCTGGCAGGCTGTCTGGCCCTTGCCGCCGCGCCTGTGCTGGCCGCGACAGGGAGGCCGGGATCGTCGCTGACCTTCAGCTTCGTGATTGCCTTCCTGCTCACCTCGTCCTTCCTGATTTTTACCATCTGGGCTCTGATCGGCCGCGGGCGCGCCCTGGACCGGGCACGTGAGGCAGAGGCCGCCTCCAACTTCAATGCCCTCTTGCTGGAGCAGAGCCCCAGCGCCTTTCTGGTCATCTTTGCCGACGGCACCTGTTATTGTTCTGACCGGCTGCGCGAATGGCTCGGCCTGTCCCATATCGTCAACACCCTCGACGACCTGTTGGCCGCGGGCGAAGGCGGCGGACTGGCAAAACGCGAGTTCGACCAGTTGGCCGATGCGGTCGGGCGACTGGCGACAAACGGTCGCCCCTTTCGGTTGGGGGTGCGCGCCGCAGGCACCGAGCGCGCCATGATTGCCGCCGGACACCGCATTGACCGGGCCGAAACGGGCGGGCCGGTGGACCTGATCTGGTTCAATGATGTATCGGAGAACGCCGAGGACGCGGAGCGGCTGCGCTCGGAGCTGAGTGCGCTGGAACTGAAACATGCGCAGTTGTCGGATATTCTCGACGCGGCGCCTTTCCCGGTGTGGATTCGCGACGGCAATCTGGGCCTGCAATGGGTCAACGCCGCATATGTGGCGGCCGTGGAGGGGGAATCCGTGGCCCGGGTTCTGAAAGACCAGGTTGAGCTGTGCTCCAGCACCGTGGCCGGATCCTCCAAGGAATCCGCCGGGCGCGCCATCGAGGCCCTGCAAACAAAGTCCGAGCGGCAATCTGTTGTCACCGGTGGCAAACGCCGGACGCTGGAGGTCATCGACGTACCCCTGGGCGGCAGCGGTGACGGGCTTGTGGGATTCGCCATTGATGTGACCGATGCCGAGCACACAAAGTCCGAATTCAACCTGCACAAGGAATCGCAGGCCGAAACGCTGAACAAGCTGTCCGCGCCGGTGGCCATTTTCGCCAGCAACACACGGCTGGAGTTTTACAACAGCGCCTTCGCCAAACTGTGGCGGCTGAGCGAAGACTGGCTGAACGAAAAACCCCGGCACAGCGAGCTGCTGGAGACCTTGCGCGAAAACCGCAGCCTGCCCGAGCAGACGGACTTTCCCGCCTGGAAGGCCAAGACCCTGGCCTATTATACGGAAATTCTGGAGCCCATAGAGGAGATGTGGCACCTGCCCGACGACAAGACGTTGCGGGTGGTGACACAGCCCCACCCCATGGGCGGATTGCTGGTGATATTCGAGGACGTCACCGACCGGCTGGCGCTGGAGAGTTCGTACAACACGCTGATCGCGGTTCAGCGCGAGACCATTGATAACCTGCACGAGGCGGTGGTGGTGGTCGGCAGCGACCTCTGTGTGAAGCTGTATAACCAGAGTTATGTGGCGATCTGGGGTCTGGAAAAAGACGACCTGGCCAACGAGCCGCATATCGGGGATGTCATTGACAGATGCGGGCATTTGCTGGCCGAAGACGCCGACGACCGCGAGGCCCTGAAGAAGGAAATTCTCGGCCATTCCATAAGCCGCGAGACCTCGTCGGGCCGCTGGTTACTGACCAACGGAAAAATTCTCGAGTTCGCCACCGTGCCCCTGCCCGACGGCGCCTCGCTGACCACCCTGAGCGACGTCACCGCCACCCACCGCGTGGAACTGGCGCTGCGCGAAAAGAACGAGGCCCTGGAGGCCGCAGATCGGCTGAAGGCCGAATTCATCGCCAACATGTCTTACGAATTGAGGACGCCGCTGAACTCGATCCTGGGATTCTCGGAAATTCTGGAGAACCAGTATTTCGGCCCGCTGAACGAGCAGCAGGCGGAATATGTGGGTGGCATCATCCTTTCGTCGCGCCAACTGCGCGACCTGATCGACGACATTCTCGACCTGGCCGTTGTCGAGGCCGGCCAGGTGGAACTCGATATAAGCAAATTCGATCTGGCCGAGGCGATAACCGCCGTCGTTGCCATCGCCCAGGATCAGGCGCACCGGAAAAATATCGACATCCGCATGCGGCTGAAAAAGGGGCTGGGCTCGGTCACCGGCGACAAGCGCCGGATCAAGCATGCGATCTATAACATAATGCAGAACGCCATCGCTTATACCCATGCCGGCGGCAGCATCACTATTTCCGCCGACGGCGACAGCCAGGGGGTGGTACTGGAAGTGACAGACACCGGCATCGGCATTGACCCCGCAGAGCAGACCAGTATTTTTGACAAGTTCCGGCGCGGCAGCAACATCGACCAGGCGCCGCACGGCGTCGGGTTGGGCCTGGCGCTGGTTAGAAGTTTCATTGAGGTCCACGGCGGCTCTGTCGAACTCGAGTCTGAGCCCGACCAGGGAACGACGGTAACAATCACGCTGCCGCGCACACCGGTGACGGAAACCAGCCCGGCAACACCGCCCGATGATGACGATAGCGGCGGCAATGGCAATAGTCATGGTCAGGGCGTGGTCTCGCTTGACAAGAGGCGCCGGGCCTGACCGGCAGAGACCCGGAGCCGCAAAACAATTGACCAGCCCAGACAGGATAATAATGCAGGGTGCGACAGAAGAAGCGCTTGGTGCGCTGGCGCGCCGGCTGGCCCCGTTGATCGGGGCGGGCGATGTGATCGCGCTGCGTGGGCCGCTGGGCGCCGGGAAAACCAGCTTCTGCCGGGCTGTGATACGCGCGTCGACGGGGCGACCGGATGAAGAGGTGCCCAGCCCGACCTTCACGCTGGCCCAGCCCTATGAGAGCTCCGGGGGCCTGACCATCTGGCATTTCGATCTTTACCGGCTGGACGAGCCCGAGGAAGCGCTGGAGCTGGGCATCGAGGATGCCTTCATCGACTGCGCCAGCCTGATCGAATGGCCCGAGAATCTGGCTGGCCTTTTGCCTGAAGATCACCTGAGCGTGGCGCTGGACTTTGCCGAGGAAGAAGGGCGGCGCCATATCACGCTTTCCGGCGGGCCGTCATGGACCGACCGCCTGGTAATTCTCACCGAAGAAAAAGAGCGCGCGCCATGAGCGGGCGCGACGAGGCCATCGCCGCGTTCCTGGCCGCGCAGGGTTATGGCGAAACGCCGCCGGTGCTGCTGGCCGGCGACGCATCCGGCCGCAAATATTACAGACCCCAGGGGAGTGGCGACCCGGTGGTATTGATGGATGCGCCGCCGCCCGGTGAGGATGTGCGTCCCTTCATGGCCCTGGCCGGGCACCTCATTGAACGCGGCTTCAGCGCGCCGCGCATCCTGGCCGCCGACAAGGGAGCCGGATTTCTGCTGCTCGAGGATCTGGGTGACGACAGCTATAACCGCCTCATCACGGCCGCGGCGGAGAAGGAGCAGCCGCTTTATGAAGCCGCCATCGACCTGCTGGTGGCGCTGCAGAGCGGGGAGGCGCCGAGCCAACTTGCCATCGACCACGAAGAGACCCTCAGCCTCGCCACCTACGACGAAGAGCTTCTGCTGCAAGAGGCGGCGCTTTTCACCAACTGGTACCTGCCGGCGCTAAGTGGCGAGCGGAGTGATGCCCTGGCTGAAGAGTTTGCGGATTTGCTGAGGCCGATGCTGCAACCGCTGTTCGCCGAACGGGAGGTGCTGGTGCTGCGTGACTACCATGCGGACAACCTGATGTGGCTGGCGGCGCGCCAGGGAACAGCGCGCGTCGGGCTGCTGGATTTCCAGGACGCCGTGGTCGGCCACCCGGCCTATGATCTTGTTTCGCTGCTGCAGGACGCGCGACGCGAGGTGCCTCAAACCCTCGAGGAGGCCATGATCGGGCGTTTCCTGGACCGCCAGCGCGAGACGGGCAGGGAGATTGATGATCAGGCTTTTCGCCGCGCCTATGCTCTCTTGGGCGTGCAAAGGAATGCCAAGATCATCGGTATTTTCACCCGGCTGTGGAAGCGCGACCGCAAGCCCGCATATCTGGCCATGATCCCCCGGGTCTGGGGCCTCTTGGAGCGGTCGCTGCAGCAGGGGGGGTTCACCGCCCTCAGCGCCTTTTTCGACCAACATGCGCCCGCCGCATTGCGCCGCACCGCGCCGACCCCGGAGACATTATGCCAATGAGCGGGCAGATTCCCCATAGCGGCCCGCGCTCGGCCATGATTCTGGCCGCCGGCCTGGGAAAACGTATGCGGCCCCTGACCGACGACCGGCCCAAGCCGATGATCGAGATTGCCGGGCGCTGCCTGATCGACCACGCCCTGGACCGGCTGGCGGAAGCGGGCATAAACCGCGCCGTGGTCAACCTGCATTACATGGCGGACCTATTGGAAGCGCATCTGAAGGCCCGGTCCGGAGAGCCCGGGATTCAATTTTCAGACGAGCGCGGCGCGCTGCTGGATACCGGCGGCGGGGTAAAAAAGGCGCTGGGGCTGCTCGGCGAGAAAGCTTTCTTCGTGCTGAATTGCGACATGATGTGGCTGGACGGCGGGGAAAACACTCTGGCGCGCATGGCCCAGGCATGGCGCGAAGACTCCATGGACGCGCTGATGCTTATGGTGCCTGTGGATATGGCCACCGGGTACGCGGGAAGTGGCGATTTCCATATGGATGTGGAAAAGCGCCTGACCCGCCGGGGCGAAAATGAATCCGCGCCCTACCTCTACGGCGGCATGCATATCCTGCATCCCCGCGTTTTCGCTGGATTTAGCGAGCCAGCCTTCTCGTTGAACCGGGCCTGGGACCGGGCGCTGGAGACCGGGCGGCTCTTCGGCATCGCCCACAGCGGGCACTGGATGCATGTGGGCACCCCGGCGGCGGCAAAAGAAGCCGAAGACCTGCTCGCGCTGCAGGGAAAAAAGAGGCAATAATCGCCCCATGATCCGATCGGCAAAATCACCAGCGGTTTCAACGATCCCTGCCGGCATGGCTTTTGCCGACGCGCTGGCGGCGGGGCTGCTGGCGCGCTTTGCCGATGACATCACTTCGCTGGGCAGTCTGCGCCTGCTGCTGCCCAACCGCCGCGCCATACGCGCCATGGAAAGTGCCTTTCTGCGCCAGGCTGGCGGCAAGGCCATGATCCTGCCCGCCATGCGGCCCATGGGCGATGTGGACGAGGACGAGCGGCTGTTGCTGGGCGACTTGGGCGACATGGGCGGGCGGGTGGATGACCCGGACATGCTGCCCGCCATACCCGCCATGCGCCGGCTGGCGCTTCTGGCCCGCCAGATCATGGCCCTGCCGAAAGGTGGCGCAAGCGGCGACAGCATTGCGCCGCCGCAAGCCGTGCTGCTGGCGAGCGAACTGGCGCGGCTGATGGATCAGGTGGAGACCGAGGGGCTGGATTTCGCCGGGCTTGTCGATCTGGCGCCCGAGGAGCTGGCCCGTCACTGGCAGGTAACGCTGGATTTCCTGAAGATCGTCACCGAGCACTGGCCTGGCCTGCTGGCCAGCGAAAGCGCGGTGAACCCGGCGGCAAGGCGCGTGCGGCTGATCGGCGATCTCGCCGCAGCATGGAAGAAATCACCACCGCCGGGGCCAGTCATCGCCGCCGGCAGCACCGGCTCAATACCCGCCACCGCCGGATTGCTGAGGGTCATCAGCCGCCTGCCCCGGGGTGAAGTGGTGTTGCCCGGTCTGGACCGCCAAATGCCCGACGATGCCTGGGAGGCAATTACCGAGACCCACCCCCAATACATGCTGAAGCAGTTGATCCAGGGCTTTGGCGTCGACCGGGCGGAAGTGACCGACTGGAAAACCAGCGCCGAATTCACGCGGCGGGCGGAACAGCACTCACCGCGCATGGCGCTGGTGCGCGAGGCCCTGGCCCCTGCCGAGCGAACCGAGAACTGGCGCAATCTGGCAAATACGTTCGAAGCCCGCACCAAGGCGGAAATTCGCCTGGTCAAATGCCCCGGCATGAGAGAAGAGGCGGGCGCTATTGCCCTGATGATGCGCGAGGCGCTGGAGACCGCCGGCAAAACCGCCGCCCTGATCACCCCCGACCGGCAACTGGCCCGCCGGGTAAAAAGCGAGCTCGCCCGCTGGGATATCGAGATTGATGATTCGGCGGGCACGCCGCTGGCCATCACGCCGCCGGCCACCTTCCTGCGCCTGCTGGCCCAAGCCATTGCGGCGGAATTGGCGCCGGTTCCGCTGCTGGCTCTCCTCAAGCATCCGCTGATGGCTGCCGGGACAGCGCGCGGCGGATTTCTGGAGGCCATCCGCCGATCAGAGAAGAGGCTTCGCGAAGAGCGCCAGCCGGACCCCGGCCTGAACGGGCTGGCGGCACTTAAAAAATATGGCGACAAGGAGAGCGCCGGGGCGGTGAAGCGCTTGATGGGGTTGCTGCGGCCCCTGCAAAAGACCGCCGGCAAAAAACTGGTGCCCCTGGCGGACTTGCTGGAGATATTTATCACCGCGGCGGAGGCCCTGGCCGCGACCGACGCGGACACTGGCGCCGCCAGGCTGTGGGCCGGTGAGGACGGCGAAGCGACGGCTGACTTCATTGCGGAATTGCGCGACGCCGCGCCTCTTTTTGGCAGACTTGACCCGGCAGCCTTCCCGGCGCTGCTCGACAGCCTGATGGCCGGCGAGGTGGTGAGAAGGCGCTGGGGCAGCCATCCCCGGCTGGCCATCTGGGGCACCATCGAAGCCCGGCTGCAGCATGCCGACCTGTTGATTCTGGGTGGATTGAATGAAAATTCCTGGCCGCCCACCGCGGCGGTGGATCCCTGGATGAGCCGGCCCATGCGTGAGAAATTTGGCCTGCCCGCGCCGGAGCGGCGCATCGGCCAGTCGGCCCATGATTTTGTCCAGGCCATGGGGGCGGACGAAGTGGTGCTGACCCGCGCCGAAAAAGTTGACGGCACACCGACCGTGCCCAGCCGCTGGCTGCTGCGGCTCGAGGCCCTGGCCGGACCGCTGACCGGGGGGACGCAGCCCTGGCTGCTGTGGTTTGAAGCGCTGGACGCGGCGGAGACGCCCGCACCCGCAACGCCACCGCGCCCGACACCGCCACTTGCCGCGCGGCCAACGAAATTATCGGTGACCAAAATCGAAGAATGGATGCGCGACCCCTACGCTCTCTATGCCGGAAGAATTTTGCGCCTGAGGCCGCTGCGGCCCATCGACCATGCGCCAGACGCCGCCGAGCGCGGCACCATCATCCACAAGGCCGTCGAGGATTTCATGAAAGACGGTGGTGGCAGCGTCGAAGTCTTTCTCGAGAAGGGCGAGAGAGCGTTCGGCAAGGCGCTGACCCAGCCCGTTGTCTGGGCCTTCTGGTGGCCGCGCTTTCAAGCGATCGCCGAGACTTTCGTGGCCATCCAGAAAACCCGCAAGAACATATTCAAATCGCCGGGTATCGAGGCGGAAGGCCGGATGCCGCTCGACGGGCTGGCTGTCGAATTCACGCTGACCGCCAAGGCCGACCGCATCGATATACGGCTGGAAGACGGCAGTCTGGAGATTATTGATTACAAGACCGGCGGCATTCCCAGCGGCAAGCAAATCGCCGCCGGCTTTGCCCCGCAACTGCCGCTGGAGGCGGTGATGGCCGAGGCCGGCGCCTTTGCAGGGTTGAAGGCCGCAAGAGTTTCGTCGCTGCAATACTGGAAGCTCACGGGCAAGGAGCCGGCGATCGAGATCAAATGGCCGCGCGACCTGGATGTGGCTGAAGAAACAACACGCGCGCGCGACGGACTGATACGGCTGGTCACGCTTTTTGCCGATGCCGACACGCCCTACCTCTCCAACCCCCGGCCAGCTTTTACCGGATACGGCGACTATGACCATCTGGCCCGCGCAAAGGAATGGCTGGACGAGGATCGTCCCGGGTCTGGCCAGGCCGCCAAAAAGGCTGGCGGGTCATGAGCGAGACGCTGACTTTCGAGCAGGAGATTGCGACGCGCCCCGGCGCCAGCATCTGGGTCAGCGCCTCGGCGGGCACCGGCAAAACCCATGTGCTGACCGCCCGCGTGCTGCGGCTGATGCTGACCGGAACCGACCCGGCGAAAATCCTCTGCGTCACCTTTACCAAGGCGGCGGCGGCGGAAATGGCCAACCGGGTGTACCGGGTTCTGGGCGAGTGGACGGCGCTGGATGACCCGGGCCTGGCCGGAGCCATCAACGCGCGCACCGGCGAAAAGCCCGATGAGGAAATGCTGGCCCGCGCCCGGCAATTATTCGCCCGCGTGCTGGATGTGCCGGGCGGGCTGAAAATTCAGACCATCCATTCCTTCTGCCAATCGCTCCTCGGCCGCTTTCCGCTGGAAGCCGGCCTGCCGCCCCATTTTCAGGTGATGGATGATCGCACGGCGGCGGAATTCGTCGATGAGGCAACCAGCGCCATCCTGTGGGACGCGCGGAATGCCCTGTCGCCCTCTGTCAGAGAGGCGCTGGCGCATCTGGCGGCGCGCATCAACGAGCAGCAATTCACCGAACTTCTCGCGGCTCTGGCCCGCGAGCGGCGTCAACTCCGGCGGATGTTCGCCAAGCATGGCGGCGAGGAGGGGCTGATTGCCGCCACCCGCCAGGCGTTGGGCCTGAAGGAGAACGAAGACGAGGCCAGCCTGATTGCCGAGGTTTGCGCGCCCGGGAATTTCGACGCGGCGGGGCTGAAAACACTGGTCGAGGCGCTGGCCGGGGGCAGTGACGCAGAACAGCAGAAGGCGAACGCGATTGGAGATTTCCTCGCCGCCAAGGACGGAAATGCCGCCTTTATCGATGAGCACCGGCAGGCCTTCCTCACCACCAGGGACGAACCCAGAAAAGCGCTCGCCAACAAGAAGACCGTCGAGGATCACCCGGAAATCCTCGATGTGATCGAGGCCGAGACCGGGCGGCTGCTGGCCTTCACCGCCAGCATCAAGACCCTGCGCTCTGCCGAAAATACCGCGGCGCTGCTGCGTCTGGCCTGGGCTTTCCTCGATCATTACGCCGCCGCCAAGGCGCGCCACGCATTGCTGGATTACGATGACCTGATCCTCAAGACCGAAACGCTTCTCGGCCTCGAGGGCATCGCCCCGTGGATTCTCTACAAGCTGGACGGTGGCATCGATCATATTCTGGTCGACGAGGCGCAGGATACCAACCCCGAGCAATGGCGGCTGATTGAAGCGCTGAGCAACGAATTTTTCAGCGGTGCGGGGGCGCAGGAGCAACTGCGCACACTCTTTGCCGTCGGCGATGCCAAGCAATCGATTTTCGCCTTCCAGCGCGCCGACCCCGCCGAATTTACCCACGCCCGTATTCGCACCACGGAAAAGACCGCGGCGGTGGGCCTGGCCTTCGAAAATGTGGCGCTGACGCTGTCCTTCCGCTCGACCGCGGCGGTGCTGGGTTTTGTCGACGAGGTCTTTGCCGACCCGGATGTAAGCCGCGACCTGACCCTGGACGGCGAGGCAATCGCCCACCAGGAGAGCCGCCGGGGCGAGAGCGGGCTGGTGGAAATATGGCCGCCCGAGGTGGCCGAGCCCGAGGCTCTGCCCGAAGACTGGGCGCTGCCCAGCGAGCAGCTTGGCGTGGCCAGCGCCGACGCCCGGCTGGCCCGGCGCATCGCCCTGCGGATCAGAAAAATGACCGAAGGGTCGGAGAAGCTGAAGGCCAGCGGCCGCGCCATCAGGGCCGGCGATATTCTGGTGCTGGTGCGCCGCCGCGGACCCTTTGTGGATCAGTTGCTGCGGGCGCTGAAGGCGCTGGACGTGCCGGTGGCGGGCGCCGACAGAATGATTTTAACCGATCAGCTTGCGGTGATGGACCTGATGGCGCTGGCCCGCTTCGCCCTCTTGCCCGCGGACGATTTGAATCTCGCCTGTGTCCTGAAAGGACCGTTGGCCGGTCTGGACGAAGACGAACTTTTCACCCTGGCCTATGACCGGGGCAATGACAGCCTGTGGCAGCGTCTGAAAACCGGCAAGGCCAATGCGCCCCGGTTGGCGAAAGCCCACGGGTTTTTGGCCGACATCCTGTCGCGGGCGGATTATGCCACGCCCTATGAGTTCTTCGCCCGCATCCTGAATGTCGGCGAAGAGGGCGCAGGCGGCCGGCAAGCCCTGAACGCCAGGCTGGGCGCCGAAGTAAACGACCCCATTGACGAGTTTCTGTCGCTGGCGCTGGCCTTCGAGCGCGCGCACGCGCCGTCTCTGCAGGGCTTCCTGGCCTGGCTGGAGGCTGGCGAGGCGCAGATCAAACGCGACATGGAGCAGGAGCGCGACGAGGTGCGGGTGATGACCATCCACGGCGCCAAGGGGCTGGAGGCGCCGGTGGTGTTTCTGCCCGACACCTGTCAGGTGCCGACCCGTGGCGAGACTTTTCTCTGGCTTGACGGGGAGGACTTTATGATCTGGCCGGGGGCCGCCGCCAACGAGAGCGGGCGGGTGGCGGAAGCCCGCCAGATGGCCCGCGACAAGGCCAATGCCGAACACCGAAGGCTGTTGTATGTGGCGCTGACCCGGGCCCGCGACCGGCTGTATATCGCCGGCTGGGACGGCCAGAAAAAGCGTCCCGAAGAATGCTGGTACAATATCCTGGATCGCGCTTTCACCCGGCTGGCCGAGGGCAGCAGCAGCGCTATCGAGGAAATCGAGGAGGACGGGCGGAGCCTCCGCCGCCTGGAGACCGCAGCCGAGACCGTGGTGCCCGACAAGGGGGCTGCGCGCAGGAAATCGGACGGCATCGCCGGGCTGCCGGACTGGACGCGGCAAGCGCCGGTAGCTGAGCCCCTGCCGCTGAAACCATTGACGCCCTCGGGGCCGGACGAAGACGCGCCGCCGGTCAACAGCCCCATGGCAGCGGAAAAAACTCTGGCGCTGAAGCGCGGGCGGCTGGTGCATAGTTTACTGGAGTTCCTGCCGGAACTGGCGCCCGAGTCCCGCGCCCGGGCCGCAGAGAAATTCCTCGAGGCCCGCGCCGCCGGGCTGGACCCGGAAGAGCGGGCGGAAATATGGCAGAGCGTCAGGCGCGTATTGGAAGACGAGAAATTCGCCCCGCTGTTTGCCCCCGGAAGCCTGGCAGAAGTCTCTATCGCGGGCCGCGTTGGCGACCGGGCGCTGGCCGGCCAGATAGACCGGCTGGTGGTCAGCGGCGAGGATGTGCTGATTGTCGATTATAAGTCGAACCGCCCGCCACCAAAAACCGCCGAGGGAGTTTCAAAAACTTACCTGCGGCAAATGGCCGCCTATACCGACGCAATAGAGCAAATTTATCCGGGAAAGAAGGTCAGCGCGGCGCTGCTCTGGACCGAGGAGGCGCGCCTGATGCCGCTGGACCGCGCCCTTCTTTCTCCCTGGTTGACTGACCGGGCGTAACGGGGCGCAGCGCGAGCCATGGGGGAAACATCGTGATCCTGCTGCTCCTTGACGCAGAGACGGGTCGTACCTAAGTTAACCCTCTGTGCAAAAAACAGACCGCGCGCCGACGGGCGGCGGCCAACAAAGCGAGAGGCGTTTATGGCGACCACAAAAGTTACAGACGGAAGTTTCGAGCAGGATGTTCTCGGCTCCGACAAGCCCGTGTTGGTGGATTTCTGGGCCGAATGGTGCGGACCCTGCAAGATGATCGGCCCGGCGCTGGAAGAGATTTCCGAAGAAATGCCCGATCTGCTGATCGCCAAAATAAATATCGATGAGAATCCGGAAGCGCCCTCGCGTTACGGGGTGCGCAGCATCCCGACCATGATTCTGTTCAAGGACGGCCAGCCAATCGACACCAAGATCGGCGCCCTTCCCAAAAACCGCATCGTCGACTGGATCAGCGAGTCGGTTAACAGCGCCTGATCCTATTCGGGCGTCATGCCCGACAGGCGCAGCACTTCTCCCGCCAGATAAAGTGAGCCGGTGACCAGAACAACCGGGGGACTGCCGGCCCGGCTGGCCTTGGCGATGGCCTGCAATGCCGAGGGCACATCCCGCGCCATCTTGCCCTGCAACCCGGCGGCGCTGGCCGCGGCCGCCACATCGGCGGCGGGCATGGCCCCTTCCTCGCCAGGCACCGGCACCGCATAGACCGACCGCGCCAGCCCGGCAAAATTCTTCAGGAACCCGCTGGCGTCCTTGCCGCTCATCATGCCAGTCACCAGATAGAGCGGCGTCTCTTCAGTCTCGACATTGCGGAAAAACCGCCGCAGCACTTTTCCGGCGGCGCGGTTGTGGCCGCCATCGAGCCACAATTCGCCCCCATCGGGAAGCAATTCGCAGAGGGCGCCGCTGTCGATCATCTGCAGCCGCGCCGGCCAGCGCGCCCAGTCGAGCCCGGCACGGAGCGCCGCCTCGGTAACCTTCAGGCTGCTCTGCGCGCGCAGCATGGCCACCGCCTGCCCGGCATTCAGCAACTGGTGCTCGCCGGCCAGATGGGGGCGCGGCAAAAGTATTTTCGCCATCCTGTCCTCGAAAATAAATTCCTGCTCCAGCTTGCCCGGGCGGACGCGCCAGTCAGCGGGGCAGGAGCGGATGGGCGCGCGCAACTTTTTGGCCACGTCGCGGATCACCCGCTCGACCGCCGCGGGCTGGCGCGAGACCACCACCGGCACGCCGGCCTTGATGATGCCTGCTTTCTCCGCCGCGATGTCGGCCAGCCGATTGCCCAGAAACGCCTGGTGATCCAGGTGGACGGGCGAGATGCCGCAGACCAGAGGATCGGGAATTACGTTGGTGGCATCCAGCCGCCCGCCCAGGCCCACCTCGACAATGCAGGCGTCGGCGGGCACCCGCTGAAAGCCGAGGAACGCCGCCGCCGTGGTGATCTCGAAAAAGGTGATGGGCCGGCCAGCATTGGCGCGTTCACATTCTTCCAGAAGCTCCGCCAGTTGGTCATCGCCGACCAGCAATCCGGCAAGGCGAATACGTTCGTTAAAGCGCACCAGATGCGGCGAGGTATAAACATGCACGCGGTGACCGGCGGCCTCTAGCACGGCCCGGGCAATGGCGGCGACCGACCCCTTGCCGTTGGTGCCGCCAATATGCAGAACCGGCGGCAGCTTCTTTTGCGGATCGCCCAGCGCCGCCAGCAACGTCTCGATGCGCCCCAGCGACAGGTCGATCTTCTTCGGATGCAGTTCCAGCAGCCGCCCCAGAATGCGATCGGTCTTGTGGTTGTTTGCCTTGTCGGCCACGGCCGCGGACTCCTCGCGGGGGGTCAGGAAGCGCGTCGGTCTTCGCGCGCCGCACCATCCCTGGTCAGCAGTGAGATCAGGCGCACCAAAGTTTCTTTTAATTCATGGCGCGGGATGACCATATCGACCATGCCGTGCTCGAGCAAAAATTCGGAACGCTGGAAACCCTCGGGCAGTTTTTCGCGGATCGTATTCTCGATCACCCGCGGCCCGGCAAAGCCGATCAGGGCGCCCGGCTCGGCAATATGCACATCGCCCAGCATGGCGTATGAAGCGGTCACGCCGCCGGTGGTGGGATCGGTGAGCACAACAATGTAGGGAAGTCCCGCTTCGCGCAGCATATTGACGGCCACGGTGGTGCGCGGCAATTGCATCAGCGAGAGGATGCCCTCCTGCATGCGGGCACCGCCCGCCGCCGTAAAAATAATGAACGGCGCGTGCAATTCGATGGCCTTTTCCACAGCGGTGACAAAACCGGCGCCGACGGCAATGCCCATCGAGCCGCCCATGAAAAAGAAATTCTGCACCGCCACCACGACCTCTATGCCGTCCATGCGGCCAACCCCGACAATAAGGGCGTCTTGCTCGCCGGTCTTGCTGCGGGCGTCTTTCAGCCGGTCGCTGTATTTCTTCTGGTCGCGGAATTTAAGTGGGTCGTCCTGAACCTTGGGCAGTTCCAGGCGTTCATGTTCGCCGTCGTCGAACAGCGCCTTGAAGCGCTCCGCCGGGCCTATGCGGTCATGGTGGCCGCAGTTGCCGCAAACGAACTGGTTGGCCAGAAATTCCTTGTGGAAGATCAACTGCCCGCAGCCCTTGCATTTGTGCCACAGGTTATCGGGCGTATCTTTTTTGCGCAGAACGGCTTTCAGCTTGGGCCGCACATAATTGGTAAGCCAGTTCATCGGCTGTTTTCTCCGCCTCTTGCCGGATATTCCGGGCTTTATTCCAGCCCTTATCCCCTAACCTCGCGCGTTGCGCACAGATTCGGCCAGTTGGCCGACAAAGTCCAGCACCTTGTCCACAAGGCCGGGCCGAGGCCGCCCCGCATCATCCAGGTTTTCCGCGATGCGCTGCACAATGGCCGAACCGACCACCGCCGCGTCCGCCGAGCGCACCACGGCGGCGGCATCACCGGGGGTTTTTATGCCAAAACCCACGGCAATGGGAAGCTTTGTTTCGGCCCGCAGACGCGCCACTGCATCGTCGGTGTCAGTGATGGCCGCGCCGCTGGCGCCGGTAATGCCGGCAATGGCGATGTAATAGACAAAGCCGCCGCAATCCTTGAACAACAGCTTCAGCCGCGCCGCCCCGCTGGTCGGCGCCACCAGGCGGATGAAATGGATATCGCGTTTCGCCGCCGGGCCGCTCAATTCGGCGTCTTCTTCGGGCGGCAGGTCGACAATAATCAGGCCATCGACCCCGGCGCGGGCGGCATCATCAAGGAAGCTCTCGATGCCGTAGGCATAGACGGGATTGAAATAGCCCATCAGCACGATCGGCGTGGCGTCGTCCGACTTGCGGAATTCGCTGACCAGATCAAGAGTGCGTTTCATGCTGGCGCCCGCGGCCAGCGCCCGAACCGAAGCGGCCTCGATGGCTGGTCCATCGGCCATGGGGTCGGAGAAGGGCATGCCAAGCTCGATAATGTCGGCGCCAGCGCCCGCCAGCCCGGCCAGGATGGCGGCGCAAGTCTGGTGGTCGGGGTCGCCGGCGGTAATGAAAGTCACCAACCCGCCCCGGCCCTCGGCGGCCAGCGCCGCAAAACGCGCTTCAATGCGGCCTTTCCCCGAACCGCTCACAATTCCACCCCCAGCGCCTCGGCAACGGTGAAGATATCCTTGTCGCCGCGCCCGCAGAGATTCATGATCATGATCTTGCCGGAGTCCAGCCTGGGAGCGGCCCTCATCACCTCGGCCAGGGCATGGGCGGGTTCCAGCGCCGGGATGATGCCTTCGATGCGGCTGAGCAGGGAAAAGGCGGCCAGCGCTTCCTCGTCGGTGGCGGACACATACTTCACCCGTCCGACGCTGTTCAGCCAGGCATGCTCGGGGCCGATGCCCGGATAATCCAGCCCCGCCGATATGGAATGCGCCTCCTGGATCTGGCCGTCATCATTCTGCAACAAAAAAGTGCGGTTGCCGTGCAGCACCCCCGGCCTTCCGCCGGCGATGGAGGCCGCGTGGGCGCCGCTGTCCAGCCCCTTGCCCGCCGCTTCAACCGCAGTCATGGCCACGCTTTCGTCGTCCAGGAAGGGGCCGAACAGGCCGATGGCGTTGGAGCCGCCGCCAATACAGGCGACCAGATGGTCCGGCAGCCGGCCCTCGGCCTCCATGATCTGCTCCTTCGCCTCGCGTCCGATCACCGATTGAAAATCGCGGACCATGGCGGGATAGGGATGCGGGCCGGCAACGGTGCCAATAATGTAAAAAGTATCTTCCACATTGCTGACCCAGTCGCGGAGAGCCGCGTTCATGGCGTCTTTCAGGGTCTTTGACCCCGAGGACACCGGTCGCACCTCCGCCCCCAGCAGCTTCATGCGGAACACGTTGGGCGCCTGGCGCTTCATGTCGCGCTCGCCCATGAAAACAGTGCAGGGCAGGCCAAAGCGCGCGGCAACGGTGGCGGTGGCCACCCCGTGCTGGCCGGCGCCGGTCTCGGCGATAATACGGGTTCGGCCCATGCGCAGCGCCAGCAGAATCTGGCCGATGGCATGGTTGATTTTATGGGCGCCGGTATGGTTCAGCTCATCGCGCTTGAAATAGATTTTCGCGCCGCCGAGATGCTTTGTCAGCCGCTCGGCGAAATACAGGGGGCTGGGCCGGCCCACATAATTTTTCATCAGATCGTCAAATTCGGCGATAAAAGCCGGGTCGCGGCGCGCGGCGTTGTAAGCCTCCTCAACCTCCAGCACCAGGGGCATCAGGGTCTCGGCCACGTAGCGCCCGCCGAATATGCCGAAATGCCCGTCCTCGTCGGGTCCGGCAGTGTAGCTGTTCGGCTTGTCGGCGTTAGCCATTGTCCTGACCCCTGTCCTTATCCCCGGTCTGATCCTGTGAAAGCCCCGCGGCACATTCCAGGAAGACGCGTATTTTATCCACATTCTTTTCACCCGGCGCATCCTCAACGCCCGACGAAACGTCAACAATCGCCGCACCCGATGCGGCAACCGCCGCGCCCAATGTGGCCGCATCCAGGCCGCCCGAAAGCATCCAGGGCAGCGACCAGCCGCCATTCCGCACCAGCAGCCGGTCAAAGGCAATGCCATTTCCACCGGGCAGGGCATCGCTGTCGCCAGCGGGCGGGCGGGCATCAAACAACAGCATATCGGCGGCATCCTCATAGAGAAAGGCGCGCGCGACATCGCTTTCATCAGAAACCTTTATGGCCTTCATCACCTTGAGGCCGAAGCGGGCGCGAATATCCGCCACGCGGGCAGGCGTCTCGCTGCCGTGAAGCTGCAATATGTCAAGCGGCGCCGCATCCAGCACGCTTTCCAGCAGCGCATCGTCGGGATCAACGAAAACACCGACCCGCCCGACATTCCGGGGTACCAGCGCGGCCAGCGCAGCGGCAGCCTCTGCGGTCACATGGCGCGGCGAGGGCGGGAAAAAAACGAAACCCACATAGCGGGCACCCTGCGCGATCGCTGCCTCAACGGAAGCGCTGCTGCTCAGGCCGCAAATTTTTGCATCCACCGGCATGGTCTTTAATCCAGGCTCGCGGCGATTGCCAAGGCGGCTGCGACCGGGTCCGCCGCCCGGGTGATGGGCCGCCCGATGACCAGTATATCGGCGCCTTCGGAGACCGCCTGGCGCGGCGTCATAATCCGCTTCTGGTCGTCGGCGCCAGTGTTTTCCGGTCGGATGCCGGGCACCACCAACAGAAATTCCTCGCCGCATTCGGCGCGGATCGCCGCGACCTCGCGGGGCGAGCAGACAACGCCGTCGAGCCGGTTATCGCGCGCCAGTCTGGCCAGACGCACGGCCTGGCCATCGACGCCGTCAGCCACACCCATGCGCGCCAGATCGGCATTATCGAGGCTGGTCAACACCGTCACCCCGACGATCAGAGGCTTGGGCATATCCGCCTCGTCCGCGCTCGCCGCCGCCGCTTCCACGGCCGCACGCATCATCGCCGGCCCGCCGCCGGCGTGGATGGTCATGATTGCCGGCCCCAGCGGCGCCAGCGCGGCAATTGTGCTGGCCACCGTATTGGGTATATCGTGCAGTTTCAGATCGAGAAAAACCGGTATGCCGGTCTCGGCAACCTTGCGAAATCCATCCGGGCCGCAAGCGGCAAAAAATTCCAGCCCCAGTTTCAGGCCGCCCACATGGCCGGCCAGCGCCGACGCCAGGCCGCAGGCGGCAGCCAGGTCCGGCGTGTCGAGGGCGCAATAGATGCGGTCTTTGGCTTCCAGGGCTTCCAATTTCGTCTCACTCTGCTGCGGCGTCGCGGTTCCGGCAGAAGGAATAGGGCTGACGCCCCTTTTTTGCAAGGGGCAGAAGGGCTCCGGAGAGCAACAGGAGAGCAACAGGAGGCCTCAGGGGACGTCGGGGGGCTGCCTGGGTATTTGGGCCGGCCCCTCATCGGTCTCGGGCTCGCTGCCGGGCAGGCTGCCCGCATCCAGTTCCCGCTCCAGGCTGTCGACCGTTGCCTGCAGGCGCTGCGCCTGTTTTTCGGCACGCCGCGCCCGGGCGAAGCTGCGCGCCCGTCTGACCATGCCCATAACCCCGGCCAGCACCAGCCCGGTGAACAGGCCGATGAAAAAGACCAGATAGAGCGGCAGATCGACCAGATACGGCAGCGGCCACAGGCTGACGGTGACCGCGCCGCGATTGGTAACGATGAACAGGACGACCACGACCGCCAAAAAAACCAGAACCAGGTTTGTGAAAAACTTTTTCACGGCCAGTTTAGGGCCATCAATCCGCGTTCAGTCTTTCGCGCAGATCCTTGCCGGTCTTGAAATAGGGCACATGCTTTTCCTCGACCTGTACGGTCTCGCCGGTGCGCGGGTTGCGCCCGATGCGTGCCGGCCGTTTCTTTACCGAAAAGGCGCCAAAGCCTCTCAGTTCCACCCGGTCGCCGCGCGACAGCGCGCTGGAAATTTCCTCGAATACGGTGCTCACGATCCGCTCGACATCCCGCTGGTAGAGATGCGGGTTAGCCTCCACAAGTTTTCCTATCAGTTCAGACTTGATCATCAGCCCCGTCCACTCATCTGGATTACTAAAACGACTGGATCACCAAAACGGATGGTTCACCAATATCTGGTCTCTGGGAAATCCGGTGCCCCCCGGACTTGCAAATGGAAGCGTGCCAAAGCAGGCAGGGCCGGTCAAGGGTAAGTGCTTAAAATACCTTCGTTTTTACCGCCAAGACCCTCGAATCTGTGTCATTTCTGCACAATTACACCGGAAACCGGCTGGAGGGCGCATCCGATTCAGGCAAATCCGGGCCGGAACGGGCGATGGACGGCAGACAGAAAAAGCACCGATTCGCGGAAAAAAGAAGCCCCGCCGCTTGCCGGCAGGGCTTCAATAATGAGTCCGGGACCTGGCTCAAAGAGGCTCTATTTTTTAGTCTTCTTTCTTGGTCTCTTTTTTGGCGACGGTCTTTTTGGCCGGCTTGTCAGCAACCTTGTCGTCTTTGGCCTTGGCTGACTTCTTGGCCGGCTTGTCCTTGGCCGCCGCCTTCTTTGCGGTGGTTGTTTTCTTGGTCTCCTTGGCGTCTTTCGCCTCATCCTTCTTGGCCTTCTTGGCGGCAGGCTTTTTCGCGGCTTTCTTTTCCGCCTTGGCAGGCTTCTCGGCGGCGGCGCCCTCGTCCGCCTTGGCCTTCAATGCGGCACCCAGGATATCGCCCAGGCTGGCACCGCTGTCGGAAGATCCATATTGCTCGACGGCGGCCTTCTCATCGGAAATCTGCAGAGCTTTCACCGACAGGGAAACGCGCCGTGTTGTCTTGTCGACGCCGGTGACCATGGCATCGACCTTTTCTCCAACCGCGAAGCGGTCCGGGCGCTGTTCGTTGCGGTCGCGAGACAAATCACCGCGGCGGATGAACGCCTTGACGCCGCTGTCACCGATCATCACCTCAATGCCGTTGCTCTCGATAGCCGACACCGTGCAGGTCACGGCGCTGCCTTTTTTCTTGCCGGAAAGGGCGGCCAGAGGATCGTCCCCCAGTTGCTTGATGCCCAGGCTGATGCGCTCCTTGGCGGTATCCACGTCGAGAACGACGGCCTTGACCATCGCACCTTTCTGGAACTCAGCCAGCGCATCCTCGCCCGCCCGGCCCCAGGTCAGATCGGAAAGATGAACCATGCCGTCGACGCCGTTATCGAGCCCGATAAAGATGCCAAACTCGGTGACATTCCTGACCTCGCCCTCAATGGTCGTGCCGACCGGATATTTCTCGGAGAAGCCGGCCCAGGGATTATCGCCACATTGCTTGAGGCCGAGGCTGATCCGGCGTCTGTCGGGATCGACTTCAAGCACCATGACCTCGACTTCCTGGCTGGTGGAAACGATCTTGCCCGGGTGGATGTTCTTTTTCACCCAGGACATCTCGGAGACATGCACCAACCCTTCAACGCCCGGCTCCAGCTCGACAAATGCACCGTAGTCGGTGATGTTGGTGATCCGACCGGTGAACTTGGTGCCCACCGGGTACTTGGCGCCGATGCCGTCCCAGGGGTCGGCTTCCAACTGCTTCAGCCCCAGCGAAATGCGCTGGGTTTCCTTGTTCACCCGGATCACCTGAACCTTGACGGTCTCGCCGATGCCCAGAACTTCCGAGGGGTGGCTGACCCGGCCCCATGACATATCGGTCACATGCAACAGGCCGTCGATGCCGCCGAGGTCGATAAAGGCGCCGTATTCGGTGATGTTCTTTACAATACCCTCGATGGTGTCGCCTTCTTTGATATTCTCCATCACTTCGCTGCGTTGCTCGGCGCGGGTCTCTTCCAGAATGGCGCGGCGCGAGACCACGATATTGCCCCGCTTGCGGTCCATTTTCAAAATCTGGAAAGGCTGGGGAATGTTCATCAGCGGCGTCACGTCGCGGATTGGCCGCACATCGACCTGGCTGCCGGGCAGGAATGCGATGGCGCCTGAAAGATCGACGGTGAAGCCGCCCTTGACGCGGCCAAAGATAATGCCCTCGACGCGCTCTTCCGCGGCGTAGGCCTTTTCCAGCTGCTCCCAGGATTCCTCGCGCCTTGCCTTGTCGCGGCTCAGCACCGCCTCGCCCGCTGCATTTTCAATGCGGTCGACAAAAACCTCGACGATATCGCCGACTTTTATTTCTTCCGCGCCATCGTCGCCGGCAAATTCTCTCAGCGCCACGCGCCCTTCGGCCTTCAGGCCGATATCGATAATGGCGTAGTCGCTTTCGATGGAAATAACGGTGCCCTTGGCAACACGGCCTTCGAACTTGCCGTCTTCGCCCAGGCTCTCGTTTAAAAGGGCTTCAAAATCTTCCGCGGTGGGGAAGTCAATTTCCGGGGTGGGTTCTGGTGTCTGTTCGGGGGTGGATTCTTGAGTGGACATATTATCTCCGTTCGCGTGGATCGCATGCCAGCCGGTTGTATCCGGCGGTCTTTCCCGGGCCCAAACCTGCGCGCATCGCAAATTTTACAAAGGCGGGGGACGATTGTATTCGGCGGCGGGTCTGTTACTCGCTTTCGACCCGGTCCTTGGCGTCCAGAATATCCTGAGCCCTGTTGACCGAATCAAGTGCCGCTCGAAACGCGCCCTCTATATCCAAATTCGATGTATCTAGCAAGAGCGCATCCTCGGCCTTGATCAGGGGCGACGTGCTGCGCGCCTCGTCGCGGGCGTCGCGGGCCTGAATATCCGCCAGAACAGCGCCGAAATCGGCACTCTCGCCGCGCTCTTCAAGCTCATCGGTGCGGCGCCGCGCGCGCGTCTCGGCGCTGGCGGTGACGAATATCTTGACCTCGGCCTGGGGACAGACCACCGAGCCGATATCGCGCCCGTCAATCACCGCCCCGGGCAGACCGCCGGGCGGCTCATTCGCGAATTTCCGCTGGAATTCCAATAGCTTGGTCCTGACTTCGGGCATCGCAGCCACAATCGAAGCGGCGCGGCCGGCCTCTTCACTGCGTAGCGCCGGGTCATCCAGAAGGCTGTCATCCAGCGCCTCGGCGGCGGCAATTGCCGCCCTGGTATCCGCCGGGTCGCCGCCCGCCCGCAACACCGCCAAACCCACCGCACGGTAGAGGGCGCCGGTGTCAAGATAGGCAAAGCCGAAATGCTTGGCCAGGGCGCGGGCCAGAGTGCCCTTGCCGGCCGCCGCAGGGCCATCAATAGCAATAATCCTGAAGTTAACGCTCATTGCGACTCACCCCTGCGGCGCTTTGCTGCACCATGCGGCAGCCAAGACCGTTCATCAATTCGATGAACCCGGGAAAGCTGGTGGCGATCATGGCCGCATCATCCAGCGTCACCGGGTTTTGCGCAACCGCCCCCAGCACCAGAAAAGCCATGGCTACGCGGTGATCGCCATGTGCCGCAACGCTGCCGCCACCCGGCGGTCGGCCGCCGCCAGGCAGAATGCCGCCGCAGCCTTCAATCACCAGTCCATCCTCCAGTTCTTCAACGGCAACGCCATTTGCGGCCAGGCCCGCCACCATGGCGCTTATGCGGTCGCTTTCCTTGACCCGCAACTCGCCCAACCCACGGAAAACGCTGGTGCCGCTGGCCGAAGCGGCGGCCACGAACAACAGCGGGTATTCGTCGATCAGACGCGGCGCCAGCGCCGCGTCCGGGGTCACGGCTTTCAGCCCGCCCGATTTAACATGCAGATCGCCAATCGGCTCACCGGCCTCCTCGCGCTGGTTAACAATGCCAATCACCGCACCCATATGGCCGAGAATTTCCAACAAGCCGGTGCGCAGGGGGTTTATGCCGACGCCGGGTATAACAATGTCCGAGCCGGGCACCAGCAATGCCGCAACCAGCGGGAAGGCGGCTGATGAAAAGTCGCGCGGCACGATTATTTTTGTTGCTGTCAGTGGAGTTTTGCCGGTTATCTCAATGCGCCTGCCGCATGTGCCGTCCTTATTCTGCTGCTGCTCAACGGTGATGTCGGCACCGAAGGCGGCCAGCATGCGTTCGCTGTGGTCGCGGGTTTCCAGGGGCTCGATCAGGCTGCTGATGCCCGGCGTGTTCAACGCCGCCAGCAGGAAAGCCGATTTTACCTGCGCCGAGGGCACGGGAACTTCATAGCTCTGGGGCGCGGGGTCACCGGTACCGGTAATGGTCACCGGCAGCCGGCCTCCTTCAGCGGATTCTGTTTCTGCGCCAAACAGCGAGACCGGCTCGAGAATTCTGCCCATGGGCCGCCGGGACAGGGAATCGTCGCCGATAAAAGTAACCCGCATGGGCTGCGTCGCCACCAGCCCCATGAGCAGCCGCGCGCCGGTGCCGGAATTCCCCATTTGAAGGGGGGCAGCGGGTTGGCTCAGCCTCCCCGGCGCCACGCCGGTGACGCGCCAGCCGCCCTGGCCATCGCGGGCAACGCGCGCACCCAGCGCCCGCACAGCGTCCGCGGTGTGCAGCACGTCTTCGCCTTCCAACAGCCCTTCAATGCGGCTCTCGCCTGAAGCCAGGGCGGCGAAAATCAGCGCCCGGTGCGAGATGGACTTGTCGCCGGGAATCTTCGCCGTTCCTTTTAGCGCGGTCGCTTGGCTGGAGACGCAGGCGGGCAAGACATCTTTCCTTTTTATGCGGGGCAGTGCAGCCCATGAACGTGAACAGGCCATACCATGGAAAGCCGGGGTCCAGCAACGATAGGGGCATCTCAGGGGCAGCCTCTATTTGCGCTTGGCGGTGCGGAACTCTTTGACTTGCGGGCGCGAACGTGGCAATGGATGCGCCTGTTTTTGCACGACTTTTGAATCAACCGGACAGCAGGAGAAAACCGTGGTGAAAGCGGCGTGGGGAAAGAAACATACCTGCCCAAAATGCGGCACGCGATTTTACGACCTGGGCAAGAAAGGCCCGGCGGTCTGTATTGAATGCGAGCACAAATGGGTTCCCGAACAGATCCTGAAATCCAAGCAAGTCCATGTGGCGCCGCCCAAGCCCCCAGAGGCCGCCAAAGAGCCGGAAAAGGCCGCCGAAAAGGCCGCCGAAAAGGCCGAGGATGCGGCTGACGGAAAGGCCGATGACACGGCTGATGCAAAAGATGGTGACACCGGAGACAAAAAAGGCGACGAAAAAGGCGACGACGCCAGCAGCGGCGACAAGAGCGGCAAAGAAGACGCCGGCGTTCCGGGCGACATCAGCCCGGACGATAACAAAGATGACAAAGGGGACCTGTCCGGGGCCGTCGACACCAAGCTGGAGCAGGGGGGCGGCAAATAGCTGCTTTTTTCCAGCGCCAAATACCATCCGGGGCCATAGCTCAGTTGGGAGAGCGCTACAATGGCATTGTAGAGGTCGGCGGTTCGATCCCGCCTGGCTCCACCAGTAACAACAACAGGTTAGCGGCGGTCTTGGGGCCGCCGTTTGCTTTTAAGGCGGTTATTAAGCCGGTCTATTAGGGGTAAAGTTACTGCGTTAATGGTGATGTCGGCCGTATCGGGCTTTGGCCTACGGTCGGAGTTTTCGAAGAAAGCATGGTGGCTGCGCTCGTAGCCGGCAAATAATTGCGCGAAAATAAATATCGCCAGCCCGATCGCCAGACCGCCGATATTGATGGCGGCGAACAGCTTGTTCTTCAGGATGCTGCGGATCGCTATAGTGATGTAGTTCTTGAGCATTTACCTCGCCTCGCCGGGGTCTTTTTTGATGACCAGTGGCTCCCCAGGGCGCGCCGTTGACGGCGCTTTTTTTATTCCGCTGCCCTGAGGTTCTCCGTCACCACTTCGCCATCGAACAGGTTGATGGTGCGCCGGGCATGTTCGGCGTGGCTGGGCGAATGGGTGACCATCACCACCGTCGTGCCGGCTTTGTTCAGGTCCTGCAACATGGCCATGACCTCTTCGCCATGTTGCGAATCCAGGTTACCGGTGGGCTCATCGGCCAGGATCAGGCTGGGCTCGGAGACCACCGCACGGGCCACCGCGACGCGTTGTTGCTGGCCGCCCGAGAGCTGCGATGGCATATGGCCGCCGCGGTGGGCAATGCCCATGCGGTCCATGACGGCGCCAACGCGCTCCTTGCGCTCGCCGGACGAAATGCTGTGATAGAGCAGCGCCAGCTCGATATTCTCTTCCACGGTCAGCTCGTCGATCAGGTTGAAGCTCTGGAAAATAAAGCCGATATGCTGCTTGCGCACCCCGGCAAGTTGCGATTCCGAAAAACCGGCAATGTCCTCGTCGAGGAAAAAGTAATTGCCCGATGTGGGGTTGTCGAGCATGCCGATGATGTTCAGCAGGGTTGATTTGCCACAGCCCGACGGCCCCATCACGGCAACGAACTCGCCTTTCTTTATGTCGATATTAACCGCGTTGAGCGCAGTGGTTTCCACTTCGTCGGTGCGGTAAACCTTGCTCATGTCTTTCATTTGAATAAGCATTTTCTTTCCTTGTCCTTCGTTTTTGCAGGCGCTCTGCTGCGCCCTTCCCGGCCCCTCGCAGGCCGATTGACAGTCAGGAACTCAACTCCAGACGGTCCATGTCGATGTAATTGGTATAGGAGGATGTGACCACTTCCTCGCCCGGCTCCAGCCCGTCGAGGACTTCAATATAGCGGAGATTCCGGCGGCCCAGTCGCACGTTGCGGCGCACCGCCTGCCGCCCATCAGAGGACACCACGAAAATCCAGTTGCCGCCGGTGTCCTGGTAAAAAGCGCCGTTGGGGATCAGGATGGCCTCGCTGGGATCGTCCAGTTGAAGCCGCGTTTGCAGGGTCTGGCCGCGCCGCACATTGTCGGGCCGGCCACCCTCGAAAACCAGGTCAATCTTGAACTGGCCGTTGGCCACCTGCGGGTAGACTTTAGCGATGCGCAGCGCATACCGCCGGCCCGATGTCTCGAGGCTGGCGGTCTGGCCAATGTCGACGCGGCCCAGGTAAAATTCGTCGATATGCGCCTCGACCTTGAAATTGTCAGGGTCGTCGATCTGCCCCAGCCGCTCACCCTGGGCCAGCGACTGGCCAACCTGGACATCGAAAGCAGTCAGCTTGCCCGCCGCCGGGGCACGGAAATTCAGCTTGTCCAGATTTCCGCGCGCAAAAATCAGGTTCCTCTCCAGCATGTCCGTCGCCGCTTTCAGCTGCACTCTTTGCTGCTGCTGCATGCGTTCGTCCGACTGCTGGCTTTCAATCCTCACCGCCTGGCGGCGCTGGTAATAATCGCGCTCGTCTTTCAGGTCTTCAAAATCGGAGCGCGGCACATAGCCCTGAGCGGCCAGTTGCTCCTGACGGCCAATCTGCCGGTTCAGGCGCACCAGCTGGTAATCGATCTCCACCAGTTCGCGCTTGTGCCCCAGACGGTTTTGCTCCTGCGCCAGCTCCAGGCTCCTGAGGTTATTCAGCTGCTCGGTGACCTGCGCCTCGCGGGAGATCACATCCAGTTGCAGCGAAGTATTCGCCAGCACCACCAGCAACTGTCCGGCCTCGACCAACGCGCCGTCCTCCACATGGATGGATTCGACCTGTCCGCCATCGACCGCGTCGAGATAGACCGTGTTCAGCGGCGTGACCCGGCCACGCACGGGAATGAAATCTTCGAATTGCCCGGTGGTAACGCGCGAAACAACAATGCGGTCGCTGTCGATCCTCAGCGTCCGCCCGCCCTCCGGCGCGAAGGCCATATAGACGGCGATCAGCGCCACGGCGCCAGCGGCATACATGCCGGGCTTTTTCAGCCTGTCGTATTTCGACTTTTCGATGCGCCGGTCCATGCCGGCCTGCGTCGGCGGCCGCTCGCCGCCCGACCTGAGGGAGCCAATGGGACGGTCGCCGCCACTTCCCAGTTTTGCCGGGCGGTCGCTGCCGCTTCCCTTGGGGGTCAATTTCTTGATCTCAGCTTCCATGACCTTGCCTTTTCCCGCGCCTTTTGCCGTTTCGGGTTTTTTCGCCATTGTATTTCGATCTCCCGTTCAATATCAGCAAGGGGCGTGCCAGATTCGTAAAGCCCGTGATTCCAACAGGTTAAAGCCAAATCGGGCGGCCCGCACAGAATAAAGTGTACGAAATCGAACACTTGATGTACGGTTTCGCACGTTTCCACAGGCGGGCGGAGGGGCGGAAAAAGAGCGGGCATTGTGCGATGAGCGAAAACCATGGCCGAATCCTGATTGTTGACGACGACGAGGACATCCTCACCGCCGGCAAATTGCTGCTCAAGCGCCATTTCAAATCCATCGCCACGGTCAATCGCCCGGACAATATCCCGAAGCTGATGAACGAGGGCGCTTTCGACGCGGTGCTGCTGGACATGAATTTCGGCGCCGGTGAACGCTCGGGGCGCGAGGGTCTGGATTGGCTCCGGCGCATCCTGGCAATCGACCCCGATGTGGTGGTTATCCTGATTACCGCCCATAGCGCGGTCGGCACCGCCGTTGAGGCGATGAAGCTGGGCGCCAGCGATTTCGTCGAGAAGCCCTGGCAGAATGAAAAATTGATCGCCACGCTGAAGGCCGCCGTCAACCTGCGCCAGACCCGCGACGAGGCAGCGGCGCTGAAGCACCGCAACCGCGAACTGTCAGCGCATATTTCCGGCGCCGGCGACGACATGCTCGGGTCATCCAGCGCCATGCAGGTGGTTCTGTCGATGATCGCGCGCGCCGCGCCCACCGAAGCCAACGTGCTGGTGCTGGGCGAAAACGGCACCGGCAAGGAACTGGCGGCACGCCAGCTTCACCGCCAATCGAACCGTGCCGGGGCGATTTTCATGTCGGTCGACCTGGGTGCGGTCACCGAATCACTGTTCGAGAGCGAGCTGTTCGGTCACAAGAAGGGCGCTTTCACCGGCGCCAACGAAGACCGCATTGGCCGTTTCCAGGCGGCCAGCGGCGGCACCCTGTTTCTCGACGAAATCGGCAATATCCCGTTGCATCTGCAGGCCAAATTATTGACCGTGCTGGAACAGCGGCAGGTGCTGCCCGTGGGGGCCAACCAGCCGGTGAGCATAGATGTCAGGGTTATCAGCGCGACCAACCTGCCGGCCTCGAAACTGGCCGATGAAAGCGTTTTCCGCCAGGACCTGCTGTACCGGCTGAATACCGTGGAGATAGCCCTGCCGCCCCTGCGCGAGCGAACCGGCGATATCCCTGTGCTGGTCGAGCATTTCGTGGCGCTTTATGCGCAGAAATATGGCCGCGAGATAAAAGGCATCGACAAACAGGCCATGGCCCATATTGACGCCGACCCATGGCCGGGCAATGTGCGGGCGCTGAGGCATGCGGTTGAGCGCGCAATTATCCTGAGCGAAGGCGACAGGCTGGGCGTCGAGGACTTCAACCTGGCTGGCGCCGTCGCCCGTCAGGCAGACGCCGATGGCGCCGCAGACGACTTGACACTGCTAGACCTGGAAAAGCGCGCCATCGGGGGGGCGCTCAAGCGTCATACGGGCAATGTTTCACGGGCGGCGCGTGATCTGGGCATCACCCGCGCTTCCCTTTACCGGCGGATGGAAAAACATGATCTTTAGCCGCTTTACTTTCCGGCTGATGTTGCGCCTGGGCTTCATCCTTACGACATTGGCGCTGCTTGCGTTCCTGATCACCCAAACCAGCTTTTACGCAGTGACGCTGCTGGTGACCATGGTCGCTCTGTTTCAGATTTGGGCGCTGGTCAAATATGTTGACCGCACCAACAAGGAACTTACCCGGTTCCTCAATTCGATCCGCTACCAGGATTTTCTGCAGACCTTTTCCATTGAGCATCTGGGCTCCAGCTTCGCCGACCTCAACGAGGCCTTCGACGAAGTGATCACAAGCTTCCGCGATGCGCGCTCGGCCAAGGAAACCCAGGCGCGCTACCTGCAGGCGCTGGTCGAGCATGTGCCGGTGGCGCTGGTGACACTGCATGGGGACGGCAAGGTGGATTTGCTGAACAACGCGGCGCGGCGCCTGCTGAATGTCGCCACGGTCAAGGATATTGACGCGCTCGATGCTTTCGGCGCCGTTTTCCAACGCGACATGGCCCAGGCGAAAGCCGGCGAGCGGCAGCTAACGCGCATTGCCAGCGACGGGGTGGAGCGGCAGCTGATCAGGTCGACGACCCAGATTACCATAGC
>JACZSK010000068.1 GCA_022574255.1 Pseudomonadota bacterium | reverse complement strand
CCCTCACCCTGACCCTCTCCCTCAGGGAGAGGGGATAAGAGAGCCGGCGCGAAAACCCCTCTCCCCTCGCGGGAGAGGAAGGGGCCCCCAAGGCGTATCGCGCAAAAATGGTGGGAAGGTGAGGGGTGAAAAGAGCCCCCAAAGCGTCAGGCGCAAAAATTCCCGTTTACTCCGAATTAACCGCCAGCGGCGACCATTCGGGCAGCGAAGCCCGTAAATCTGATTCCGGGAGCCTGCCGCCGCCATGACCTGTGCCACTGCATATAATCCAGTACCTGCTTCGGCACCCCGCAACGCCGCGACCCTGCGCCGCCTGATTGGCGCGGTTGCCGCCTGTCTGCTGGTTGCCGCATGCGCTTCGGCGCCGCCGGAACCATATGCCCGGCCAGCGCCGGCGGCGGTGGCCAAGCCACAGACGCATCAGCATACAGCCGCGCCGCGCATCGTCTCGGCAAACCGGCGGCTGGAGTGTGTCACCTACGCCCGGGGCTTAAGCGGCATCAACCTCAACGGTGACGCCTGGACCTGGTGGCAGGCGGCGGCGGGCCATTATGCCCGGGGTGCCAGCCCCCGTGTTGGCGCGGTAATCGTACTCAAGCGCAAGGGCAGGAGCCTCGGTCATCTGGCGGTTATTACCCGGATCGTGAATTCCCGCGAAGTGATCGCCCGCCACGCCAACTGGCTGAACAATGGCAAAATCCATCTCGATACACCGATCCACGACGTCTCCCGCGCCAACGACTGGTCGGCGGTAAAGGTCTGGTACACGCCGGGCAACGTGCTCGGCAAAAGCGCCTACGCGGTCTATGGCTTTATCTATCCCAGGCCGGGGCAGGGCAAAGTCTCGTCCCGCTAGCCGGGCAAATCGCCAGCCTCATCCTCACCATTTGAATTCCGCCGCGCGGTCCCTATAGTCGTCTCAGCGGGTAGCTGTGTATCCGGGGGGCGGCATGCAGACAGGCGAAAAAGGCGCGAGCGGCCATCTGGTCCGCGATATCGGGCTCACGGGGGCCATGTTCCTTATTTTGAACGGCATGATCGGCGCCGGGATTTTTGCCCTGCCGGCAACCATCGCCGCCAGTGCCGGGATGCTCAGCCCCTGGCTGTTCCTGGGCGTCGGGCTGTTGTTCATCACCATTGTGCTGTGCTTCGCCGAACTGGCCAGCTATTTCCGCAGTTCCGGCGGGCCGGTGCTCTATGCCACCAGCGCCTTCGGACCGCTGGTCGGCTTTAACACCGGCTGGCTGTTGTTCCTTAGCCGCATGACCGCCTTTGCCGCCAACACCACCGTGATGGTGCTTTATATAGGCGCATTGTGGCCCTGGGCGGGGGCGGGCATCGGCCGCGCGCTTCTCATCACACTGATCATCGGCGGGCTGACGCTGGCCAATGTCAGGGGGGTGAAGGACGGCATGCGCACAGTGGGCATTTTCACTGTCCTGAAGCTGGTGCCCCTTCTGTTGCTGGTCATATTGGGCCTCGGGCATGTGGGCGCGGAAGCGTTTCTGTTTCCGGACCTGTTGGCAAATTTGCCAACCATTGACGATTTCGGCGGCACCATATTGCTGCTGGTCTATGCCTTTGTGGGATTCGAGCAGGTGGCGAATACTGCCGGAGAGACCAGGAACCCCAGGCGCGACATCCCGCGGGCGCTGGTGCTGACGGTCCTCGCCATCGGGCTGCTCTATTTTCTCATCACCCTGGTTTATGTATCGGTGCTGCCGGGCGGCGGCGGCACGGGGCAGACGCTGGTCGATGTGGGCCGCGCCCTGGCCGGTCCGGTGGGGGCGCTGGCCATCACCCTGGCGGCCATCTTCTCGATCGGTGGCAACCTGGCATCCTCCACGCTGGCGGTGCCGCGCCTGACCTTCGCGCTGGCGGAAGAACGGCTGTTGCCGCGCTGGTTCGGCCATATTCACGAGAAATTCTCGACCCCCGACAATTCGATTTTGCTGCTCGGCGGGCTGGCGCTGGTTTTCGCACTGACCGGCAGCTTCGTATTCCTGGCGGTGGCCAGCACACTGGCGCGGATGCTGACCTATATCCTGTGTATCGCGGCGCTGCCGGTTATCCGTCGCCGGGTGGACCGGCAGGCCGGCGCCGAGGGCGATGAGGCCCGCGCCCGCGCTTATCGCCTGAAGGGCGGCTATGCCATCCCGCTGGTTGCCTTGGTGTTATGCATCTGGATTGCCGCGCAATCCACCGGCGAAGCATGGATGTTGATCGGCGGATTGCTTGCCGTCGGGTTGATTCTGTTTTGGCTGGAGCAGCGTCGGGCCGGCGGGTAATCTATTTGGCGCCACTGCCGTGCTGGTCCCTTAATCGATTTCTAACCAATCGCGGCTATTTTCGCAGCCATGGATTCGCGACAGAATATCGTAGACCCCGCCGTTGGAATCGTAGCGCGCATGCGCAATTTCCTGTGGGCCGGTGTTGGATTCATTTTTCTCGGGCTGGGTGTTATTGGTGCCTTCCTGCCGATAATGCCGACCACCATTTTCCTGATACTCGCCGCCTGGGCCTTTGCCGAGAGTTGCCCGGCGTGGCGGGAATGGATTTTTGAACATCCGAAATTCGGCCGCAGCGTGCGCTTGTGGTTCGACCACGGCGTGATCCCGCTGAATATCAAGCGGATTGCCATTGGCATGATGGCGCTGAGCTACGCCTTTACCGCCTGGCTGATCAGCAATCTGTGGGTTGTTCTGGGTGTTGGCGTCTGCCTGCTGGCGGTCAGTTTATTCATCGTCTCGCGTCGCGAACTACCCGAATAACCCCGTTTCGGCGCCCGCGCGCTTGAAAATCACTCTTTTTTTCCGGACTTACTGGACATTGCCTGCCCTGTTGGGGCAATTTCTTTGCAGGGTACGTCGGCTGTATTGTCGGCAAGGGAGGATCAGGGGAAAACAGGGGAACAGATAAAAATGGAAGACGGTAATCTTATGCAGGATACGCTGCTCAGGACTTTGGCCCGCATGTCTTATGCCGACACCAATGTTCAGTGTGGCGAGGTGGAGACCATCCAGAAAATCTATCTGGACGTCACCGGTAAGGATGTCAGCGAGGCGGACATACGGGTGGCGTCACGCGCCGATCTGTATGAGCATAAACCCTTCGACAGATATCTGAACGGTATACAGGGCAAAATCAGCCTTGAGGACAAGATGGTCATCATGTGCGCCCTCGCCGAAGTGATCCGCGTCGACGGCAATATCAGCCCTGGCGAGATTGATTTTTTCAACGAGGTGGGCAACGCGCTGAAGCTGAGTCCGGCTGACCTGAAAGACCTGACCAGCGGCGAAGCCTGCGACTGATCCTGTCTGACTCTATCTGCCGGCCCTGACGTATGCGGTGCGGCCTATTCGGCGGTATTGCGGACCTTGCCGTATGCGGTCCAGCCGGCAATTGCCGCGACCACCAGCCAGTGGATTGCCAGCACCGTTTCTCCGTATAGCAAATAGCCCATCCCGAACATCAGGCCGTAAACGGCGGCGATCGCCCACAGGGACGTTTTAATCCCGGCGCGCAGCTCCGTGCGCAGCGACACGCCTGTTGCACCGGTGATATCAGCCCTGAAGCTGGTCATTTTTTCCGGCGCCGTCGGTTTGGTCACCAGCGTCACCGCGATCCAGCCCGCCGTGGTCAGTCCCACCGCCAGCAGGAAACGCTGCCACTGGGCCAGGTCGGCGACGCCCAGCGCCTCGCCCCAGAACTCGAAGGCCACCGAGAAACCGAAGGAAAAAACCATCGCCGATATTTCGCTCCAGGCGTTGATGCGGCTCCAGAACCAGCGCAGCAGAAACAACAGCCCGGTGCCCGCGCCGATGGTCAGCAACAGGTGGAAGGCCTGCAGGGCGCTCTCCAGAACCAGCGCCAGCGCCGAGGCGCAGATCATCAGCACCACCGTCATCACCCGCCCGACCAGCACCTTCCGGCGCTCGTCGGCATCAGGCCTGATAAAGCGGCCATAGACGTCATTGACCAGATAACTGGCGCCCCAGTTGAGGCTGGTTGAAATGGTCGAGACATAGGCCGACATTAATGACGCCACCACCAGCCCCATGACCCCCACCGGCAGGAAGGTCAGCATGGCCGGATAGGCCAGGTCGTCCCTGACGATCCTGGCGTCGATCTGGGGCAGGGCGGCGCTGAGGCTCTCCAGGTCGGGAAAGACCACGATCGAGGCCAGCGCCACCAGAATCCACGGCCAGGGGCGCAGCGCGTAATGGGCGAAATTAAAGAAAGCGACCGCAGCCATGGCGTGGCGCTCGTTCTTTGCGGCCAGCATACGCTGCGCCACATAACCGCCACCGCCCGGCTCGGCCCCCGGATACCACACCGACCACCATTGCACCGCCAGCGGGATCAGCAACAGCGGCACCCACTGGTCGGGGTCGCTCATGTCGGGCAGCAGGGAAAGCTTGTCGGCAATGGCCGGGTGGTTGATCAGCGCATCCAGCCCGCCCACCGCCGGGTGATTGACCGCATACCAGGCCGCCGCCAGCGCCCCGCTCATGGCCAGCACGAACAGCAGCATGTCGGTGACCAGCACCCCGAGAAATCCGCCGACGGTGGCGAATATCACCGTAATCATGCCCGCCGACATGACCACGGTTTCGGGCGAGGCGGAAAACAGCACGCCGCCGATCTTGATCGCCGCCAGCGTTACATTGGCCATGATCATTACATTGAAGAAAAATCCCAGATAGACGGCGCGGAAGCCACGCAGGAAGGCGGCCTCGCGGCCCGCATAGCGGCGCTCGTAAAACTCGATGTCGGTGGTCACCCCCAGCCGCCGCCACAGCCGCGCGTAGACAAAGGCGGTGAGCATGCCGGTGATGAGAAAGCACCACCACACCCAGTTTGCCGCGACGCCGCCGGTGCGCACCAGGTTGGTCACCAGGTTAGGCGTGTCGGTGGCAAAGGTGGTGGCCACCATCGACGTGCCCAGCAGCCACCAGGGCATGCCGCGCCCGGCCAAAAAGAAGGACGCGCTGTCGGCCGACGAGCGCCTGGCGACCCACAGGCCGGTGGCCAGCGTTATGGCCATGACCGCCCCGACAATGACCCAGTCGATTATCGCCAGATGCAACGCCCGCTCCCCCGCTCCCAGGATATTCTGGCGCCGAGGGTGGCAGTTTAGGTAAGAGACCGCAACAGAATAGGCGTCTTCGCTGTCCGCTAGACCACTTGCGAATCCTGCTTCGCAGCAGTGCTCGTATCGGTGCTGTATTCCCCACTGATAACGGCGCTGACCGCCCGGCGCAACTCAGCCAGTTCGATAGGCTTGGTGATAAAACCATTCATGCCCGCGGTCTCCACTTCGCGCCGCACATCGTCACCGACATTGGCGGTCAGCGCCAGTATGGGCACGCCGCTTATGGGCAAGGACAACGCCCGTATCATCCGGGTGGCTGAAAACCCGTCCAGCCCGGGCATTTGTAAATCCATCAGCACCAGATCGTATGTGATCTCCTTGCAGGCATTCACAGCTTCCTGTCCGTCCTCGACGATGGTCACATCATGCCCCAGGGAGCCAAGCAAGCGCCGGATGACCTCCTGGTTCAGCGCCACGTCCTCTGCCACCAGGATGTGCAGCGAACGGCCGGGCTTGTCGGTGTTTTCTTCGACGGTATCTTCTTCCGCGGGCAGTTCCTTTATCTCGCATGGAATAATCAGGCTGAAAGTAGAGCCCTTTCCGGGCTCACTTTGGAGGCCAATGCCGCCGCCCATCAACTCGGTGAACTGCTTGCATATGGCCAGGCCCAGACCGGTGCCGCCATAATGGCGCGAGGTATCGGAATCCGCCTGGTTGAAGACGCCGAAAATCTGCTCCTGCTTGTCGGGGGAGACGCCGATGCCGGTATCGATAACCGAAAACTCCAACTGCACATGGTGGTCGTCCGTCTCCTGCCCGCCGATCTTGACCATGACACTGCCGCTGTCGGTAAATTTCCGGGCGTTACCGATCAGGTTATGAAGAATCTGTCGTATCCGGCCCACATCCCCGACCAGCGCCTTGTCCGACGGATAGGTGCAGTCGATATTAAAGGCGAGATTCTTTTCGCGCATGGGGGTTTGCCACAGGTCGTTGATCTGTTCGATCAGCCGGTCCAGCGTAAACGGGGTTTTTTCAAGCTCCACCGCGCCCGCCTCAATCTTCGAGATGTCCAGCATATCGTTCAGCAGGCCCAGCAGCCCTTCGCCCGAGCGCCGCACCGCCGCCATCAGCCGCGCGTGCTCGGCGCTTGCCACTTCTTTCTCCAGCACGCCGGTCATACCGATCATGCCGGTCAGCGGCGTGCGGATTTCGTGGCTCAATACAGCGAGAAAATCACTCTTCGCCTTCGATGCAGCATTGGCTTTCCGGTTGGCGATTTCCAGTTCCTGGCTCCGGCTTTCCAGGCTGGCGTTCACTTCCTGCAGCTCAACATTCAGATTTATGCGCTCTGTCTGGAGTTGCCGGAAGCGCAGTATGGCGCTGACCATGAACAGCATTGAGACAAACGTCACCCCTACATGTCCGGCGTTAATCGCATAGGGCAGAAGACCAACGTAATAGGACATTTCCGCAAAGGTGGAAATTGCCAGCACCAACAGGCACCCAAGCGCAAACTTTGCCCCCGCCCGCCGGTTTCCATAGGCGCGCAGGCAAACGGCAATGGTCATGATCAGCGTCAGGGCAAGGATCACCTGAAAGGGTTCGCGTAGCAGGGTAACCGTGCCCGGCAGCATTCTTGGCGCCACCAGCAGTGCGAAGCCGATGAGCAGCGCGGAAACGACATTGAGGCCGATGTGAAATATTCTGAAATGATCTTTGGGGAAAAGATTGGCGACGAAGCCATAAATGGCCGGGACACTCAGGAACAGGACCAGATATTCGATATCGTATTTGTTGGTCAACGGCAGTTCAGGAAAATAATCGCCAAAAAGCTGGCTGGTGGTAACAATGCGGGCGGCGCCGACCAGGCAGACCAGCGCGAACAGACTAAAGGTTCCGCCGCCCCGCAATACGTAACCGAGCACCAGGCTCATCAGCGATACGCTGGCCAGCAGCATGACAAACGCGGTCACCCGGTTGCGTTCACGGCCTGCTGCCGCCTCCACCACGCCCCTGAGGCCAATTTCCGGCGTCTCGATAATGCCGCCCTGCTTGTGCGAAGTGTTCTTTATGAGAAAAACAAGATCGAAGGTTTCAGCGCTGAAAGGCAGATAAATTGGTCCCGCATGCAGGTCTTCCTGGCGTTGATAATCCTTGGGCCGCACCAGAAGATAGACCCGCCCCGCGCTGCCGTCGGGGTCGGGAACATGGGCGTAAATCCCCACGATTGACCGCATCCTGAAGGCGCGCAGGGCCAGTTGCCCCTGCCCGGGCGGCACATGAATACGCAGCCGGTAAGTGGCTTCACCGTATCCGGTGGCGGGCGTCAGCGTAAAAACCGGCCCCCAGATATCGGGCACTGCGGTGGCCGTGCCGGTGTTGGCGACGGCCTCCAGGGGGTCCAGAAGCTGGTTGCGAAAGACCGTCCATTCGCCGTCCAGGCCAAGCGATCCGTTGGCCTCGAAATCCCAGTTTCGAAGGTCGAGTTCGCCGCCTATGGCCTTTGGCGCGCCGACAGCAGCGTTGGCGACAGCGCCGGCGGCGGCGGGCGCTGCCTGCAGGACAACGAACGCCAGCAGCAAGGCGGCGCCCAGACGCCGGAAAAGCTGAAAAACATCGATCAAACGATCCGTCATAAAACAAAAACCGCCCCCTGTCGTGCGGCGGCAAACCGCCCCCTCTCTCGTGCGACGCTAATGTTAAGGGAAATTGACAAAATATTTGTAAATGCCGGGGTATGTGACCTCCGCTGCCGTTAACCATTCCAGCCTGACGGCGACTCGCTTTTGCCGGCGGGATTGCTATACTCGAATTTCTGCTGGTCCTTTTAACCTTGCCGGCCATTGGCAGCCGCCCGCTAAAATAGCGGCGCCTGGATGAGCCGGCGCAAGTGAGGGGAGAAGTATGACATCGGATAAATTGCGCGGAGACAGCGCGGGGGACCCATCGCACGGGCCGCGTGCCATCGCGTTCATCGGCCCATATCAGAGTGGCAAGACAAGCCTCCTTGAAAGCATTCTTTGCCACACCGGCGCGGCGCATCGCAAAGCCGCCAACGGTAGCCGGATTTTTGGTGACACCTCTGCCGAAGCCAAGGCCCGGGAAATGGGCACAGAGCTGAACGTGGCGACCACCGAATTCATGGGCGACAAATATTTCCTGATGGATTGCCCCGGCTCGGTCGAATATCTGCAGGAAATGATCTACGTGGCGCCGGGCATCGACCTGGCGGTGTTGGTGATAGAGGCTGACCTGAACAAGATCGGCGCTGTGGCGCCCTACCTGAAAATGCTGGAAAACCTGAACGTGCCGCGCATGATCTTTGTCAACAAGATTGACAAGGCGGCAGGGGTCGAGGGATCGGTCAGCGCGCTGAAAGATGCGCTGCAGGCAATCTCGTCGACGCCGCTGGTGCTGCGCCATTTGCCCATACGCGAGGGCGAACATGTGACCGGCTATATCGACCTGGCGCAGGAGCGCGCCTATGTCTACAACCGCAATGAGCCCTCGAAGGTGATCGAACTGACCGACGAGGACGGTCGTGTGGAGGACGCGCGCTTTGCGCTGATGGAAACGCTGGCGGATTTCGACGATCACCTGATGGAAGAACTGCTGGAAGATATCGTCCCGCCCAAGGATGAGATTTTCGCCGACCTGGCCAAGGACACCGCCGAAGGACTGGTGGTGCCTATTTTCATGGGCTCGGCGATGAACGACAACGGCGTGTTCCGCCTGCTTAAGGCGCTGCGCCACGAAGCGCCGGGCTACAAGGCGGCGGCGGCCCGCGCCGGGCTGGATGCCACGGGCGGCTTTATCGCCCAGGTGCTGAAAACCTATCATACGGCCCATGGCGGCAAGCGCAGTCTGGTGCGCGTGCTGCGCGGTGAGATTGCCGATGGCGCAGACATCAATGGCGAGCGCATCAGCGGCATCACCTATATGCATGGCGACGAGGGCGAGAAGCGCAGCAAAGCTGTCGCCGGTGATCTGGTGGCCCTGGCCCGGCTTGAGAAAGTGGCGACTGGCGACGTGCTATGCGTTGGTGCGGCGGGCGAAATGATGCCGGAGCCGGCGCATCTGTCTCCGGTCTATGAACTGGCCATTGAAGTGGAAAACCGCAACGACGAAGTGAAGCTGGCTACGTCGCTGGCCCGGGTGCATGACGAAGACCCGTCAATTTCCTTCGAACAGAAGGACGACACCCACGAATTGCTGCTCAGGGGTCAGGGCGAAATGCATTTGAAAGTGGCCATCGACCGCCTGAAGAGCAAATACGGGCTGGAGGTGAAGTCGCGCAAGCCGCGCGTGCCCTACCGCGAGACTATCCGCAAGAGCAAGACCCAGCACAGCCGCTACAAGAAGCAATCGGGAGGCCACGGCCAGTTTGGCGATGTGGTGATTGATGTGGCGCCGCTGCCGGCGGGCTCGGGCTTTACCTTCGAGCAAAAAATACGCGGTGGCTCCATCCCGCGGCAATATATCCCCAGCGTCGAGACGGGGGTCAAGGCCTACCTGCGGAAAGGCCCGCTGGGCTTTCCCGTGGTCGATGTGGGCGTAACCCTTACCGACGGCAAATACCATGCCGTCGATAGCTCGGACATGGCCTTTCAGACCGCCGGGCGGCTTGCCATGTCGGAGGCGCTGCCCGACTGCAGACCGGTGCTGCTGGAGCCCATCATGCATGTAAAATTCATGGTGCCTTCGGAATATACCGCCAAGGTCAACAGCCTGATCTCCACCCGGCGCGGGCAGATTCTGGGCTTTGACGGGCGGCCCGGCTGGGCCGGCTGGGACCAGGTGGAAGCCCAGATGCCGCAGTCGGAAATGCACGACATGATTATTGAGTTGCGCTCGATGACCGCCGGTGCCGGCACTTACGAATATGTCTATGACCATCTCTCGGAGCTGACCGGACGGCTGGCCGACCAGGTTCTGGAGGCCCGCGCCGAAGACTGAAGCTGATGACTTGAGCCGCCAACTGATAAAAGGATTCCCGATGAATTTCCCTCACTTCAGAGGGCTGCTGAGCGCCGCCCTCCTGGCGACTGTTGCAGTCGTGGCTTCGGCGCCCGCGAGCGCCGCCAACCTGACCGCCGAAATTGACGCCGATTACGCCTACCTGGATGCCCTGTATAAGCATTTTCACCAGAACCCCGAGATTTCCTTCCAGGAAAAAGAGAGTGCGGCGCGGCTGGCGCGGGAACTGGGGGCGCTGGGTTTTGAGGTCACCGACGGCGTTGGCGGGTATGGCATTGTTGCGATCCTGAAAAACGGCATCGGCCCGACGGTGATGATCCGCGCCGATATGGATGCGCTGCCCGTGAAAGAGCAAAGCTGGGTGGATTACCCCAGCAAGGTGACCACCATCGATGAGGCGGGCAATGAGGTCTCGGTGATGCATGCCTGCGGGCATGACATTCATATGACGGTCTTTGTCGGCACGGCGCGCCGCCTGGTCGCCATGAAAGAGAAGTGGCGCGGCACCCTGATGATGATCGGCCAGCCGGCCGAAGAGCGCGGCGCCGGCGCCAGGGAAATGTTGGCGGATGGGCTGTTCACCCGCTTTCCGCGTCCCGACTATAATATCATGCTGCATACCAGCGCCGCCCTGCCGGCGGGCACCATCGGCCATGTCTCGGGCTGGGCCCTGGCCAACGTGGATTCGGTGGATGTGACCGTGCGCGGCATTGGCGGCCACGGCGCCTATCCCCATTTGACCAAAGACCCGGTGCTCATCGCTTCGCAAATCGTCCTGGCGTTGCAAACCATCGTCAGCCGCGAGATTGATCCCCAGTCTCCCGCGGTCATCACCGTGGGTTCCATCCACGGCGGCACCAAGCACAACATCATCTCCGACGAGGTAAAATTGCAGATTACCGTGCGTTCCTATTCCGACGAAGTGCGGGCGCAGTTACTGGATGGCATCCGCCGCGTGGCCGCCAATGTGGGCCGGGCCGCCGGGCTGCCGGAAGACCTGCTGCCGGTGGTGACCCACCAGGAAGACGAATATACGCCGTCGACTTACAATGACCCGGCGCTGACGGCGCGGCTGGTCGCGGCCATTGATGCGGCTGACGGCGGCTCGCCCCTGCGTGAGACCAGCCCGGTGATGGGCGGCGAGGATTTCTCGCGTTATGGCCGCCAGGACCCGCCGATCCCCTCGGTCATTTTCTGGCTGGGCGGGGTTGACCCGGCTGAGGTGAAACGCGCCGAGGCCGGAGAGATCAAGCTGCCGTCGCTGCATTCGCCGCTGTTTGCGCCGCTGCCCGAGCCGACGCTGAAAAGCGGCGTCCATGCCATGACCACGGCGGCGCTGGAATTGCTAGGCAAGCCTTAGTGGATGGAGCCGCTAATCCGGCTGAGGCTGTTTGTCGCATGGATTGCGCTTCAGGGTTCCCCCATGTTTCACTTAGGGTAGAAGGGGCAGCTGGCGCGCGTTGTTGAGCAGTGACTGATTGACCCAGGCCTGAATTGAAGCAGGAGGGAGGCATGTTCGATATCAATATCGACAAGGTGTGTTACGTCATTCAGTTGGGACGGGAATTTGACGTAAAGGTACCATCGGTCGATTCCGACGACGGCTCGAATCCAACGGATGATCTGGCAGCCGATGTGCTGGAAGATCGCGCCGATGATTCACTGCAGGATGAATTCACCGAGTTCGTCGAAGGGTTGAACGACGACGAGAAGCTGGATCTGGTGGCGCTGATGTGGGTTGGTCGTGGCACCTACACGCCGACGCAATGGAAAGAAGCGCGCCGCGTTGCCGCTGAAGAGGCCACGCACTCGACGTCGGAATATCTGCTGGGCACGTCATTGCTGGCCGATTACCTGGAAGACGGTCTGTACCAGTTGGGCTATACCAGCGACGATATGGAAAAAGCCGGCCTCTAGAGCACTTTCAGACCATACAGAATCAATTCCGTATGGTCTGAAAGTGCTCCAGGCCCGGTCCTCAAGGCGGCGCCTTCCCTGTCAATGAGTTGGCGATCTAAACCGGGCAGGCGGCGATACCCTGTTTTTCAAAGTATTTCTGGTGGTAATCCTCGGCAGCGTAATAGCTGTCGGCGGGCTCGATTGCGGTTACGGCAGGATCGGAAAAACGCCCCGATGCGTCCAGCGCCGCCTTTGATGCCTCCGCCGCCTGGCGCTGCGCCTCGTCGTGAAAGAAGATCACCGAACGATATTGCGTGCCCCGGTCGGCCCCCTGACGGTTCATGGTTGTGGGGTCGTGGCTGTTCCACAGCACCTGCAACAACGCCTCGAAGGAGACAATCGCGGGGTCGAATTCCAGCCGCACCACTTCGGCATGCCCGGTTTCGCCGGTGCAGATATCCTCGTAAGAAGGGTTCCCGGTGGAGCCGCCCGCATAGCCCACTTCCGTGGCCGTGACGCCCTCGACTTTTTGAAAGTCGGCCTCGACGCCCCAGAAGCACCCGGCGCCAAAAGTTGCTGTTGCCATTTTTATGGTCTCCTCAATTCAACCTTTTTTCGCTGTCAGAAATATCTAAGATGTGCGGGGGGTGATAACAAGCTGCTTTAGCCGCCCCAATTTCGGAGAAGTTGATGTCGCCTTCCAGATTGCCCCTTGCAAAAGCCCTGCGCGCCATATTGCTGGCGGTGCTCGCCATCGCGATTCCCGCCACGGCGTTGGCCAACGAGAAGATGCGGCGCGACATGCTGGCCCGGGACCACGACAAATGCGTGGTCGGCTGCCTGGCCAACAACAGCGGTGCGGTTTGCGCTCTGCTCTGCGGATGCACCATGAAAGCTTTCGGCAAGCTTTCGTTCGAGGATTATGTGCGGTTGAATATAGAGATGAACAGTGGCGCGGTCAGCGCGGCACATAACCGGATGTTGACCGACACGGCGCTGGCCTGCGCCGCAGAAGTGGACAGAGCGTTCCCCGAACTGGCTGTGCCGCCGACGCTGGCCATGCCGCCGGCGCAGGAAGACGAATAGGTTTCTACTCGGCGGGGACTTCTCGCGGGCGACCGTTTTCGTCCAGCGCCACGAAAACAAAAGTACCCTCTGTCACCTTGATTTCGTCGGTCTCGCCGGCGCGGTTGGCCATGACTTCAATTCGAATCGCCATGGAAGAGCGGCCCACCTTGCTGATTTTGCAATAGCAGCTGATGATATCGCCAACCAGAATCGGGCAATGAAAGGTCATGCCCTCGACGGCGACGGTGGCCACCGAGCCTTTGGCGCGGCGCGAAGCGGTGATGCCGCCGGCCACATCCATCTGGGAAAGCACCCAGCCGCCAAATATATGCCCCCGCACGTTGATGTCCGAAGGGCGGGGGGAGGTGCGGATTACGGGGTCGCGATGCGCGGTCATGCCTTTTCCTGTCGCTGTGTTTCCATTGGCGGGCGATTCCAGCCTCTTTTTACGTCAGGACCGGGCCCCTGCCAATGCTTTGCGGACGCTGGCAATTTCCCCAACCGGGGGGCCGATTTTACAGGAGGCCCGTTTTCAGGCATAATGGCAGACCATTCCAGCATTGGCGCGGTGGGCGATGGCCGCTCGTTCAAAATTCAGCCGCAGAGGGTCCGGCAAGCAGGCGCAGGAGGGAAGATATGTCCGTAGCACAAATTCTCAGAGAAAAAGGCGACAACATCATATCGGTTGAAGAGGATGCGACCGTATCCGAGGTGCTGGGAATTTTGAAAAAGCATCGCATCGGTGCGGTCATGGTAATGAAAGACGGCAACGTTTCGGGTGTCCTGTCAGAACGCGACATCGTGCGGGCTCTGCCCGATAAGGGCGCCGCGCTGCTGGATGAGCCGGCGAATGCGCTGATGACCAGCGACGTGGTTTTCTGCAGCCCTTCGGACAATATGGAATCGATCATGGCGTTGATGACCGAAAACCGCATCCGCCATCTGCCGGTTCAGGATAACGGCAAGCTGGTGGGGGTCGTTACCATCGGCGATGTGGTCAAACACCGCATTGCGGAATCCGAGCATGAAACCGAGGCGCTCCGGTCCTACATTGCGCTTGGCTGAGCCTTTCATGCCTGGCAGGGGCCTTGGGCCCTTGGCTGAGCCTTACTTGCCTGGCGGGGGCCTTGGGCGCTTGGCTGAGCCTTTCATGCCTGGCAGGGGCCTTGGGCCCTTGGATAAGCCGGGAGTGTTTCTGGAAAACGCGGCATGCTGAACGGCGTCAGTTGTTGATGCGGTAGCCGATGATCTGCAACGCCTCCTGCAAATAGTCGTACTCGTCTTCGAAGGCGCGGCGACCTATATCGATCAGTTCTTCGGCGCGGTGAAACTCCATCAGCCCCACATGACCGGCGCGCGGCGCGATCTGGATGTCGGGCGGGTCGCCGGCAAGGCGGCTTCTGGACAGCCGGCTCTGCACGATGTTCAGCGACGCCACCATATTCGCGAAAATGCTGGGGGCGCCTTTGTCATGGCGCAAAAGTTTGCGCATCACTGTGCGCGATGCACGGCGCCCGCCGATGCTGGGGGCGCTCAGGATATCTGCGAAGACACCGTATTTGCCGGTCCCGGTGGCGCCCCCGCGCTCGGCGCGGGCACGACCGTAAATGTCCTCCACCAGGTTAACCGCGATCACCAGCTCGGCGCCCATGGCCCGGCAAACCGACACCGGCACCGGGTTGACGATGGCGCCATCGACCAGCCAGCGTCCGTCGCGCTCAATGGGCTCGAACACGCCGGGCAGGGCGAAGGATGCCGACAGGGCATCGACCAGGTTGCCGTCCTTCATCCACACCTCGTGACCGGTCATCAGTTCGCAGGCGATGGCGATGAAGGGCGTCTCCAGATCCTCGATATTGACCGTGCCGAAACTCTCCATCATCAGGCTCTGAAGTTTTTGCCCGCCAAACAAACCGCCACCGATCAGCCTGAAATCCAGGAAGCGGAAAAAATTGGTCCTGCCCAGGCCGCGCGCCCAGTCTTCCAGCGGGTCCAGACCGCCCGAGACATAAGCGCCACCAACGACTGCGCCGATCGAAGTGCCGGCCACCACATCGGGCACGATGCCGCGCTCCAGCATGGCGCGCAGCACGCCGATATGGGCAAATCCACGGGCCACGCCCGAGCCCAGCGCCAGCCCGATCTTGGGCCGGCGACCGCCGGACATAGCGCCTTTTTTGTCAGTGGCCATAGTCAATCTTTCAAAGCTGTTGGCGGCACATTAGCACGGCAATCCTATCAACTGCCTAACGGCAAATATGAGTACGGGGGGCCGGCAGTCCAGCTATTTCCCGAGGTATGTTTCCATATATCGCGAAGTCGCCATAATTCGCTGCCCCT
>JACZSK010000067.1 GCA_022574255.1 Pseudomonadota bacterium | reverse complement strand
TGTCCCCCATAAGGACCCGGTTCTCACTTTTGAACAGGAGTGGCGCGCCCGGAGGGATTCGAACCCCCGACCCCTAGATTCGTAGTCTAGTGCTCTATCCAGCTGAGCTACGAGCGCGGAGTGCCCGGAAGGGCGTCACCGGTCGGCGCATGTCCGACCAGCGCGCGGACCCTACTCATATTGCCGCCGCGTTTCAAGCCTTTGAAAAGGATTCTCCGTCTTTGTTTCTTCGTGGCGCCGGGGCTGCGGCCCGGGGATGGCGGCGCCGGCCTTGTGACGTTCGTCCGCCTTCGTTAGAATCGCCAGGGTCAGGCAGGCTCAGACAGGCTCAGGCAGGCAACGGATCGGCATGCGGATGTATTTGAAGAAATCCCCGAGGATTGGCGGCGGCAGGGTTTGCGCTCTCTTCGCCGCGCTTCTGCTGCAAGGCTGTGGCGGGTATTTTTCCGGTCAATGGCCCAATCTGGCGGAGGGTTTCGAAGACGCCGCCGAGCGCGACGCGGCGCTTGCTTCCGTCGGCCAACTGGTCGAAGAAAGCGATGCGATTGCTGAACCGGCCCCGCAACCGGGCCCGCAAGAGCCCGGTCCGGAAGTGGCGCCCGGGATGGATTCTGCTGCGCCGCCCGAGGCAGCCAAGACCCCCGAACCGCAAGTGTCCGGGGAACTGACCGCCAGCCTGCAGGCCGCGTTTGACGAGGCGACGGGCGCAATTGCTGCCGCGCGGCAGGCCTATGAGGCGGCCAAAGCGGCAATCGCTGATGGAGCGCCGGACGGCGCGCGCGGACGCTGGCTGACGGCGCAACTGAAACTCACCGCTCTCAGCCGGGCCGGCGATGGGCTCAATCCCGTTGTGGCGAAACTGCAACCGGTGGCGCGGGAATGCGACGTCGGCCACATGGCGGATATCTGTGCGCTGTCGCGCCGGGCAAGGGATGCTGCCACCGCCCTCGGGGCTTACCTGACGCAGGAACGGCTTTCCCTGAGCGCTCAGGATCCCGCCGGGCCGTCGTGATTTGCGGCGTTCACCGCTTTTCCAACCGCCCGCTCAATACAGTTGGCGGCCATGGCTCCGGCCAGCGCGATTTGCTGCGCTGCTGATTCTCCGCCCTCCCATGTGCCTGTGGCCATGGCGAAAATACTGTCGCCGTCAAAGGGTGTATGCAGTGGGCGAATGGCGCGGGCCAGGCCGTCATGGGCCATGATCGCCAGCCGCCGCGCGCCGGCCTTGGTGAGTTTCATATTTGTGGCGACCAGGCCAATCGAGGTATTGGCGCCAATCAGCCCGGCCTTGGGAAAGCGAATCACGTCGGTCCGGCCAATGGCGCTGTTTACTTCACCAAAAGAATTGACCGCCACCAGCGCCCCGACCATCAGGCCGTCTTCAGTGACATATGAGGCGCTGCCGATGCCGCCGCGCTTGTCGCCGGCCGTGGCGCCCCGCCCGGCGCCGTAAGGGCCCAGCGAAAAGTTCTTTCCGGCATTTTCGCAGGCCTGCCGCGCCAGCCTCCCATAGGGAGGTGCGTCACCCCAGTCCTTGTCACCGCCGTTTGCCAGATCATAAAGAATGGCCGCAGGCACCACAGGGATCGCGCGCGGCCCAAGCTTCAGGCCAATATTCTTTTCGGAAAGCCAGTTTACCACCGCATCCGCCGCCGCCAACCCGAACACCGAGCCGCCGGCCAGCACCAGCCCGTGAAAGTCTTCAACCAGGCAAGTGGGGTCCAGCGCGTCGGTCTCGCGGGTACCCGGCGCGCCGCCGCGCACATCGACCCCCATCACCACGGGAGCCCGGGGCAGGACGACCGTCACCCCGGTGGCGGCGTCTTCGTCTTCCGCCTGGCCGACGGAAATTCCCGCCACATCGGTAATCAGGTCATCGGGGCCATGTTTCAGGGTGATTTCCAGCATCATGTGAATTTATGCGCGGTCTGGCGTCGGGTCAATCCGGCGCGGTTGCCAGGATAAAGAGTCTGCGAAAAGGAAATTCCGTAATGCCGGCGTCATCGCGCGGGTAGGCCGGCGCCAGGGCCTCCTTGTAGTGGGCCGCGAAGGCCGCGCGCTCTCCGGCATCCAATGCGTCGAGCAGGGGCTTCAGGCTGGTGCCTTTAATCCAGCGGTAAACCGCGTCCTCGCCCGAGAGCTTGTGCGTATAAGTCTTTTCCCAGGCCTTGCAGCTCTGGCTTACGGGCCCAAGCAGGTCTTTATAAAAATCCCTATCGCTCACCGGGGCCTCGCGCAGCAGGGGCGCCAGCTTCTCCCGCCAGCGGTCATCCCCGGCAATTTCCGCCATCAGCCTGTGCGATGGCGCGGCCCAGTTGTTGGGCATCTGGACCGCCAGAATCCCCCCCGGCGCCAGCCAGCCCATCAGGCGGGGGAAAAGCGTTTCATGACTGTCCAGCCAATGCAGCGCCGCATTCGACAGGATCAGCGCGAACGCCCTGTCCGGTCGCCAGTTCGCGATATCCGCCTGAATGAGCCGGGTCCGCTCATCGGCGTGGGTTTCAGCCGCCACCAGCATAGGGGCGGAACCGTCGATGGCGGTTATCCGCGCCTCGGGCCAGCGCCCGCTTATCAGGGGCAGGGCAACGCCGCTGCCGCAGCCCAGGTCAAGAACTTCGTTGCAGGCCGGCACTTCGTTGCAGGCCAGCACTTCGTTGCAGGATTGTCGGGGAATGCTGTCGAGAAGATCACGGAGCGGCATTGCCCGCTCATCGGCAAAGCGGTTGTATTGGTCCGCGTCCCAGCTCATGTCTGCAGGATGTCGGGCAGTGTGTCGTTGGGCAGGCAAACCCGAAACGTCGTGCCGTTCTCGTCGCTCTGCTCCAGCATCACCTCGCCGCCGTGGGCCCTGACCAGTTCGCGCACAATGGCCAGCCCCAGCCCGGTGCCGCCGCCCGCCGCCCCGATGAAGGGTACGAAAAGGGTCTCGCGGACTTTTTCCGGCAGGCCCGGCCCGGTATCGGAGAGCATAATATGCAGGAGACCCTCCTCGTCGATCTCCGCTTTCACAGTCACGCTGCCCGCCTCCCCCATGGCCTGAACGGCGTTGCGCCCGAGGTTGAGAAAAATCCGGAACAATTGCCCGGAATCCGCATAGGCCCGTATGTCCTTCCCAATGCGGTTGTTCCAGGCAATCGGGCTGTCCGCCGAGAGACCCAGCGAGCCGCCCACTTCGTCGATCAGGGGCGCCAGGCCCAGCCACTCTTTCTCGGCGGCGGCCTCATCGGCCTTGCCATATTTCAGGGTTCTTTCGCACAGCTTTATCGCCCGGTCTATTGAGCTGAACAGGCGCGACATGAAGGGCGCCGCCTGTGGATTATCGATGGCGCGCAGCCGGTCCGTCCATAATTGCGCAGTGGTCAGGATATTGCGCAAATCGTGGTTGATCTTGCTCACCGCGATGCCCAGGCTGGCCAGTCTTTCTTTTTGCTTCAGCGATTGGCGAATCTCGCGCTGCAGGCGCGCCAGCTCGCGTTCGGTCATGCCAATCTCGTCCATGCGCCCGCTGGGCACGATGGTGCGCCGGTCATCCTCCGGTCTCTCGCGGAAAGCCGCCATGTTGTCGCAAATGCGCCGCATGGGACGCACAATCCAGTAATGCAGCGTCAGAAAAACAAGCCCCGCCGTGGCCAGCGAAATGATGATCGTGCGGGCAAGAATGTTCCGCGAATAAGCGATCATTTCCCGGTAAAGCGCGGCTTCGCTGAGCACGAATTCGACCAGGCCAAATCGCGTGTTGGTCGATCGTCCCCTGACCTGGATATACCCCTTTCCTTCCCGCTGCAGGGCGGCAAAGGCCTGGGTGATGCTGTCAATAAAGGTGATGCGCTGAAGATTATAGCGGCCGTCGAGCGCCGGGGGCATGCCTGCGCGCAACAGCATCTGGCGCGAGTCACCGCGCAGCACAATCACCGCCACCAGCCCGCTGGATTGCAGAAGCTCCTGCTCCAGGGCGGCGCTGACCATTTGCTGCGGCACTTCCTCCAGGGCCAGTGCCGCCGTTTGCGCCGCGGTCAGCCGCTGGCCGAGAAAATCGAGCCTGAACTGGGCCACCGAGGGCACATAGATCAGCACTTCCACGACCATGACAAAAAGTATCGTGAGGAACAGCAGCCTGGCGGACAGGCCCTGGTGAAAAGATGATATTTTCCGCCTCATCATACTAGGGTCTGAACCCAATTACCGGGTGGAGTTGTGTTGGCTCCGAAAGACCCGGAAAACAGAAGAAACCCGCAGTCGATGCGACGCATCGGCGAGGATTTTCGACGCATTTGCCCGGGTTTTTCGGGCCAATCCTCACGGACCGCGCCCAAATTGACCGGACAGCGTTAAAACCGTCTCAGATAGATCACTATTCTTCACCGCTTTCTCCTTGTTCCAGTCAATTTTGGCCCCGGGCCTTAGCCCGTAAGAAATGGGGGCACAGCCCTCACCGGCAATTGAGTCCAGACCCTAGCTGCCGATCTCCAGTTTTTCGGGGAACAGAAGGCTATTATTTTGATTTTCGGCAGTCTATCCGGTATGGAAGCATCCGCGTGACTTTTCTGGATATCCCCGGGCCCGGGGTGGCGGTTTCAAGGCGCTGTCCGAAATGGCGGGAAAGCCGGAATTGGTGGCCTCGGGCGCTGGTTTTGGGTGGTTGACTTCCCCTTGAGGCGAGGCTATACACCGGCCTTCGGAAAACGCTGACAGCTATGGGCTGCGGCGCTGGGACCGGCCAGGGAGACCCCGGGTCATTGATGACCCGGACAACCCGATGAAACCAGGGTAAATTAGAGGAATTCAGGGTGAAACGGACTTTTCAACCGAGCAACCTTGTTCGCAAGCGCCGCCACGGCTTTCGCGCCCGCATGTCGAGCGTTGGTGGACGCCGCGTGCTCGCCGCACGCCGCGCCAAGGGCCGCAAGCGACTTTCCGCCTGAGGGCCGAGGGCCCCCGTTTGCGGTCGCCCGGAGCGAATCAATGACCAAAACTCAGCCCGCCGACCGCGCCGACCTGCGGTCGGTTCATTTTTTCCGTGGGGGCATGCGGTCGGTTCATTTTTTCCGTGGGGGCATGCGGTCGATTCATTTTTTCCGTAGGGGCATGCGTTCGGCTGATTTTGTTGTGGGGGAGCGAGCAATGGCGACTTTCAGAACACTCAAGTCCCGGCGCCAGTTTTTGGCGGTTGCCCGCACCGGCAGGCGGTCCGTGCGCCCGGGCTTGATTTTGCAGGTGGGCGACAAACATGTTGAGGGGTCGGAGCCGCCGGCGCCCGGCCAGGGGGCCGGCCAGAGGATTGCCCACAAGACTGGACCGCGAATCGGTTTTACGGTCTCCCGCAAGGTCGGCAACGCGGTGGCAAGAAACCGGGTGAAACGCCGCTTCCGGGTGTTGGCCCGTGATCTGTTGGCGGACGCGGCAGACCCGGCGCGCGATTATGTTCTGGTTGGCCGCAGAACGGCGGTCACAAGGCCCTTCGCGCTGTTGCAAAAGGATATGGAACAGGCGCTTCAGGACCTGAAGGAGAAGAAACAGGCGCAGTGACAAATTTTGCCCGCATACTGGCGTTGCCGGTCAAGGCTTACCGCGCTGTCTTGTCGCCGCTGCTGCGGCCGTCCTGCCGCTATTATCCCACCTGCAGCGATTACGCCCTTCAGGCGCTTGCGCGTCACGGCGCCCTCAAGGGCCTGTGGCTGGCGCTGAGGAGATTTTGCCGCTGTCACCCCTGGGGCGGCAGTGGCCTTGACCCGGTGCCGGGAACCCCGGACTGGGACCGCGTTAACAGTGCCGGGTTTTCGAGCCCGGAATTAACTGACCATAAGACCTGCAGCCACCACCACGCCCGTTAAAAGCCCTGAGTTCCCGGAAGGATGATCGGATCAGTTTATGAGTGACCAAAAAAATATGTTTCTGGCGATTATCCTGTCGCTGGTGGTGTTGCTGGTGTGGCAGGAGTTTTATGTTCAGCCGCTGGAGGAAGAACGCCAGCGCCTGGCGCAGGAGCAGGCCCAGATACAGGGTCAGGCACAGGGCTTGAATGGCGACCGGCCTGCGGTCGATAGCGCCCGGCCCGCCGCTGGGCCGGGTTCGGTAACAGGTGGCCCCGAGGCGGTTGTCGGGGTGCCCGCCGCCGAGACGGCGACCGCGCAAACGCCGGCGCCGCGCGTTGATATTGTCAGCTCGCGTCTCATTGGCTCAATCTCGCTCAGGGGTGCGCGCATCGACGACCTGGTGCTGCTGGATTATTTCGACGAGATTGGCGACGAAGCCGAAAATATTCATCTTCTGAAGCCGGCCGGGCGCGCCGACGCCTATTATGTTGAAATGGGCTGGACGGCGCGGCCCAGCGTCGATGTGCTGCTGCCGGGCGGCGACACCATCTGGCGGGCCGACGGAACTGTTCTGTCGCCAGGCCGGCCGCTGACACTGAGCTACGACAACGGCGCCGGGCTCCTGTTCACGCGCATTTTTGAACTGGACGAAAATTTTGTCTTCACGATCACCAACCGGATCGTGAATAACGCGGCTGAGGGCGTATCGCTGTCGCCCTACGGCCTGATCGTTCGCCAGGGCGATCCCGATGTGATGGACTTCTTTGTCCTGCATGAAGGGCCGTTGGGCGTGTTCAACGGCACCCTGGATGACAACGATCTCGACTATGGCGACCTGGAGGACGAGGGCACTATCCAGCGTCAGTCCACCGGCGGCTGGATGGGCATTGCCGACAAATACTGGCTCACGGCACTGGTGCCTGACCAGAATGAGGCCTTCACCGCCCACTACCGCTATGACCAGCTGAATGGCGATGATCGCTATCTGGTCGATTTCGTGCTGGGCGAAAGATTTCTGGCGGCGGGCAGCAGCATCGCGGTTACCGGGCGGGTTTTTGCCGGCGCCAAGGAAGTGGATGTCATAAACGATTATGCCGAAAACCAGGGAATCCAGGGTTTTGAAATGGCCATCGACTGGGGCTGGTACCCCTTCCTGACCAAGCCGATCTTCTGGACGCTGAATCTTTTCAACGGCTGGCTCGGCAATTACGGCCTCGCCATATTGCTGCTCACCCTGCTGCTCAAGATGTTTCTTTTTCCGCTCGCCAATAAGTCTTATGTGGCGATGAGCAAGATGAAGAAGCTGCAGCCTAAAATGGCTGAAATCAAGGAGCGCTACAAGGACGACAAGCTGCGCCAGCAGCAGGAGACCATGGCGCTGTACAAGAACGAAAAGGTCAATCCGCTGGCCGGCTGCCTGCCGGTGGTGGTTCAGATTCCCATTTTCTTCGCGCTTTACAAAACGCTCTTTATTTCCATAGAGATGCGCCACCAGCCTTTCTTCGGCTGGATACAGGATCTGTCGGCGCCCGACGCATTTACGGTGATTACCCTGTTCGGGGCGGTGCCGTGGAACGCGCCCTCGCTTCTGATGGTTGGGCTGTGGCCGATCATCATGGGCGCCACCATGTTCCTGCAGCAGAAAATGAATCCCCAGTCGCCCGACCCCATTCAGGCCAAGCTGTTCATGTTCATGCCAATCATGTTCACCTTTATTCTGGCGCCCTTTCCGGCGGGGCTGGTTATTTACTGGACCTGGAACAACCTGCTGTCGATTGCCCAGCAATATGCGATCATGCGCCGCATGGGCGTGAAAATCGGCTAATGACCAACGGCGAAGATAGCGCCGAAAGCGCAACAGAGGATGATGCGACGCGCCTCCGCAAATTGTTCTCGGGCGCCTGCGACTTTCTGCTCGGCGTGGCGGCGCTGGACCAGTTGCCGCCCGGAGACCGGCCCGAGGTGGCTTTCGCGGGCCGCTCCAATGTCGGCAAATCCAGCCTGCTGAACGCGCTGACCAACAGGAAGGCGCTGGCGCGCACTTCAATCACGCCGGGACGCACCCGCGAAATCAATTTTTTTCTTCTCGGTGGAAATTCTGAAGAGCCAGGTGATCCGTCGGGTCTTTATCTGGTCGATCTGCCGGGTTATGGCTATGCGCGCGTCTCCAGGGGCCAGGTTCTGGCCTGGACCCGGCTGCTGAAAGACTACCTGAAGGGCCGCGCCAACCTGCGCCGCGCCTTCCTGCTGGTCGATTCGCGCCATGGCCTGAAAGATACCGATCGTCAGATCATGACGCTTCTGGATGAGGCGGCGGTGTCTTATCAGATCGTGCTGACCAAGACCGACAAGGTGAAGGACAGGGCGCTTGCTGAAATAGCCAGCCGGGTCGCCGAAGAGACGCGCAAGCATCCCGCCTGCCATCCTGAACTGTTGCAGACCAGTGCCCTGAAGGGGCGCGGCATAGATGATTTGCGGGCGGCGGTCGCCGGCATAATGGCAATTTCCTGATCCCTCAAGCGCCGGGCGCTCACATCCGTTCGCTAGGCTTACGCGCAAAAGTGCGCGGCGGCCGGTCGGCCTTGCCTCGGGCTTGCGCCCTCGGATTAACGCCCTGAACCCGATTATTGGAAAAAGCTGATTTCCCGGGCCAGTTCCGCCACCGGGAAGGGATAGTCGATACCGTCCCGGGCCTGGATTACATTGCCGCCGGGCACATGGGCCAGCCGCGTCTGCATTATTATAGCGGTGCGCATTTTCAGTCCGGCCTTCCAGGCCAGCGCCGTTACCGCCTTGCCATTGCCGCTTTTCAGTATCACCTCAATCGCCGAATATTCGAGATCGGCCATGGTGGCCAGGCTATGGGCGACCAGCAGCCGTTCGCCGCTCTGGATTTTCCCGATGATAAAGGCGTCGGTCAGATCACCGCTCTGACGCAATTCCTCGGCGCGGGCCGACAGTGCGGAATCATCGCTGCCCTCGATTGATTCTTCGTCCAGCCGCATCCTGACCTTGGTCAATATCTCGTCGGCAACCGAATCATCCACATTGTTCCGCTCCAGCATGTCATGCACCAAGGACGAGGCCACGAAGCCGGCGATGCGGCGGATAACGCGGATCGACAGGTTGGGGCGCAGCACCAGCGGTTCATGCAGCTCCTCGGCCCGTTTGGCCAACAGGATGATGCGCTCCAGCGTTTCTTCGTTGATTGTGGCGTTCTTGTTGGTCAGGAGATCAACCAGCGCCGGAATTTCCAGACTGTTTGCCAATGCATCGGCAACCTTGTTGCTGAGGCCGGCGCGGCGCGCTATGGCCTGCAGCGCCTTGCGGGCGGCGCCGGCGACAATAATTTCCTTCAGGTCACTGTCATTCAGCAGCGGCGAATATTCCAGGATGGGCAGCGACACCACTTCTTCCAGATCCCTCGCCAGCTTGTCCACCAGCTCTTTCGGCACTTTGGTTGAATGCTTGATTTCCTCGGCGATAATAGCGCGCACCCGCGGCAGCTGGTCGCTGGCCAGGATATCGAGAATTTCGATCATCTGTTCGCGCAGCTCGCGGGCCTCGCCGGGGGGAATGCCGGGCACCAGCCGCGCGATCTTGCGCGCCAGCTCAAAGCGCACCTCGTCATCCGCATCGTCGGTCAAGGCCTGGTTTGCCTGGATGGGCGTTGATTCGTTGGCGGCGACCTCGCGGCGAATTTCGGGTTTTTCGTCCTCGGCCAGGTAATAGAGGATTTCCGCCCGCGTGGATTCCTGGCGGGCAATATTCATCCGTTCCCTGGCGTCTTCTTTTTCAAGAACTTCGCGCGCTTCCTCATAAGAGTATGCGCGCTTGCCAAGGCCGAAGAGTTTTTTCAGTTTGGACAGTCGATTAGCCATCACCGATGTGAACCCGATCATTCGCCCGATTTAAGAGATTAAATCTAGGGATTTGCCCTTAACACCTCTTTAAGATAGGAAAGGCGCAGAACAGGTGACGGGCGGAAAACATGACCTGCAAAAGGCCCGCCCGGCGATCAATGAAGAAATGCCAGAGATGATGAAAACCATGAATTCAGCAACAGCTGTTGGCGAAACCAGGCTGCGGGAGGCAATTTCGCGCCTGCAGGGCGCCGATACCTGGGTGTTTGATCTGGACGATACGCTGTACTCTTCGGAAACCAAATTCTTCAGCCAGATCGACCGGCGCATCGGCGCCTTTATTTCCAATCTGATGGGGCTGGATCCCATTGAGGCGCGCAAAATCCAGAAAAGCTATTTTTCCCGCTACGGCACCACGCTTAAAGGCCTGATGGACCTGCATGATGTCCAGCCCGACGATTTTCTGAATTATGTCCATGACGTGGACCTTTCTCAGCTGACCAGGGACGAGGCGCTGGTCAGTGCGCTGAAGGGTCTTGATGGACGCAAATATGTCTTTACCAATTCCCCCCTGGAGTATGCCCGCCAGGTGCTGGAGCGCCTGGGTATAGCCGAATTCATGGACGGCATTTTCGATGTCGCCGCCTCCAACTATATTCCGAAACCACGCCAGCCCGCCTATGACAGACTGGTCAGTGCTTTCAATCTGCAGCCGGCAAAGACCGTCTATGTGGAGGATATGGCGCGAAACCTGATCCCCGCGGCGAAAATGGGTATGATCACGGTATGGCTCTGCACCGGCGAAAAATGGGGCGCCCATGAGCATGATCCCGAGCATGTGGATTTCGAGATTGTTGATTTACCGCAGTGGCTGGCCGGCGTGGCCGAAGGGCGGGCATGATGGACAAGGCAAAATTGCAGCAGATAATCGACGAGGCCTGGGAGGGCCGCGACGGGCTGGGCCCCGAAACCACCGGGGCTGTGCGGGATGCGGTGAAGGAAGCGCTGGCGCGGCTCGACAGCGGCGCGCTCAGGGTTGCTGAAAAACAGGATGGCCAGTGGCGCGTCAATGAATGGCTCAAAAAAGCAGTGCTGCTGTCCTTTCTGCTGAATGACGCGGAATTGATCGAGGGCGGTCCGGGAGGCAGTGCCTGGCCCGGCGCCAGTTGGTACGACAAGGTGCCGCTGAAATTCGCCGGCTGGAACAAGGATGATTTTGACCGGGCCGGATTTCGCGTCGTCCCCGGCGCCATTGTTCGCCACTCCGCCTATATTGCTCCCGGGGTGGTGCTGATGCCCTGTTTTGTCAATGTCGGCGCCCGTATCGGCGAAGGCACCATGATCGACACATGGTCGACGGTGGGATCCTGCGCCCAGATCGGACGCAACGTGCATATTTCCGGCGGCGTCGGCATCGGCGGCGTGCTTGAGCCCCTGCAGGCGGCCCCGGTGATTATCGAGGATGGCTGCTTCATTGGCGCCCGCAGCGAGGTGGCCGAGGGCGTCATCGTCGAGGAAGGCGCTGTCATCTCCATGGGTGTTTTTATCTCGGCCTCGACGCCGATTATCGACCGTGCGAGCGGCGAGATAACCCGTGGGCGCGTGCCGGCTTATGCGGTGGTGGTGCCGGGAACCCTGCCCGGAAAGCCGCTGGCCAGTGGCGGACCGGGGGGCAGCCCCGGCCCCGGCCTGGCGGCGGCGGTGATCGTCAAGCGGGTCGATGCCGGCACCCGGGCCAAAACCTCAATCAATGAAATTCTGCGCGGCTGATATGGACGGAAATCACCCTGTTGATCCGGTTGCGCTGACCCAGGCGCTGGTGCGTTGCCCCAGCGTCACCCCCAACGATGGCGGCGCGCTTGATCTTCTGGAAGAAACCCTCACCGGGATTGGCTTTCGCTGCACACGCCTGCCATTCTCGGAGGAGGGTACGCCGAGCGTGGATAATCTCTATGCCCGCATCGGAGACCAGGCACCGCATCTCTGTTTTGCCGGGCATACCGACGTGGTGCCGGTGGGGGATGCATCGGCGTGGGCGGGCGAGCCTTTTTCGGGCGAAATCAGGGACAATCAGGTATACGGGCGAGGCACCTCCGACATGAAGGGGGCGATTGCCGCCTTTGTCGCCGCCGCGGCGCGGGTTATTGCAAATGGCCCGCTCGACGGCTCGCTCTCCATGCTGATTACCGGCGACGAGGAAGGCCCGGCGATCAACGGCACCCGCAAGATGCTTGAATGGCTGGTGAAGGAGGGCGAGACCCCCGATCATTGCATTGTCGGCGAACCGACCAACCCTGCAGCCATGGGCGAGATGATCAAGATTGGCCGGCGCGGCAGCATGAACGGCATCATTACGGTCACCGGCCTTCAGGGCCATGTGGCCTATCCCGACCGCAACCGCAACCCGGTTCCGGGTTTGGTGCGTATCCTCTCGGGACTGAAAACCGGCCCCCTCGACGAAGGCAACGAGCATTTCCAGCCGTCAAACTTTGAGGTCACGGCCATCGACGTGGGCGAACCGGCCCACAACGTCGTGCCGGGTTTTGCGCGGGCGCTGTTCAACGTGCGATTCAGCACCCTGCACAAATCAGACGATCTGAAGGACATGATTCGCGACCAATGCGACAAGGCGGGTGTGGAACATGATCTGGCTTTTCACCTCAAGGGCGAGCCTTTCCTATGTGAGCCGGGCAGGCTGGTTCAGGCGCTCTCGACGGCCATTGAATCCCGCCTCGGAAGGCGGCCCGAACTGGGCACCACCGGCGGCACCTCCGACGCCCGCTATATCGCGCCCCTCTGCCCGGTCGCCGAGTTTGGTCTGGTTGGCGCCACCATGCATGCGGTCGATGAACAGGCGGGCGTCGGCGATATCGAGGCCCTGGCGGATATTTACGAGCTGGTGATTAATGAGATAATGGGAGCTAAGACCTCCTAATAATCCACTTTCATCAGATACAGCCCCTCCGGCGGGGCGTTGAAGCCCACCCGCGCGCGATCGCGGGCCTCCAGGGCGTCGGTCACATCATCCGCCGACCATTTCCCCTCGCCCACCAGTTTCAGGGTTCCCACCATTGAGCGCACCTGGTTATGCAGGAACGATTGCGCCGAGGCGCGGATGAGAATCTCCTCGCCATCGCGCTCAACCGTAAGCGCATCCAGCGTTTTCTCTGGCGACTTGGCCTGGCACCCGGCGGCGCGAAAGGTGGTGAAGTCATGACGTCCGATCAGGCGTTTTGCCGCTTCATTCATGGCGCCAGCATCCAGTGGCGCTGCCACATGCCAGGCCCGGCCTTTGTTCAGCGCCGGCGGCGCCCGGCGGTTGAGTATGCGATAAAGGTAATGCCGTTTTGTCGCTGAAAAGCGGGCGCTAAAGTCGTCTGGAACGAGTTCAACGGACAGAATACTGATCGGCTGGGGGCGCAGATGGGCGTTGAGGGCGGCCTGGAGCTTGTCGGCGGTGATCTCTTTCTCCAGATCGAAATGCGATACCTGCCCGCGCGCATGGACGCCGGCGTCGGTGCGCCCGGCGGCGATGATACGCATGCGCTCGCCGGAAAAAGCATGGATGGCGTCTTCTATTTCCACCTGCACCGACGGGCCGTTCTCCTGGGCCTGCCAGCCAACGAAGTTGCCGCCGTCATATTCCACTATGATTTTAAAGCGCTGCGTCACCGGGTTCGGGCCTCGAGCCTCTTGCCGGTAGCAATAGATGTGCCGCGCAACATATCCGTCGCCGCCATGGCCCCCTTACCGGCCCGCTGCACGGTGATGGCGCGGTAGGCCCCCTCGCCGCAGGCGATGGTCAGGCGATTGTCCAAAACCTCACCCGGCGCGCCGCGGGCGCTGGATATCTCCCCGGCCAAAATCTTGATGCGTGTGCCATCCACCTCAAACCAGGCGCCGGGCGCCGGGTTCATCGCCCGCACCAGCCGGTCGATGTCGCTGGCTGGACTGGTCCAGTCGATGCGGGCCTCGGCCTTGTCGATTTTTTTGGCATAGGTCGCACCGTCTTCCGGCTGCGGCGTGGGTGTCAGCGCTCCGGCGGCGAGCTCTTCCAGCACGTCAACGATCATCTTCGCACCCAGCGCCGCCAGCTTCGCGGCCAGCGTGCCGGCGGTATCCTCCGGGGCAACGGCAATCCCTTCGGCGCGGAGCAGGTCGCCGGTATCCAGCCCCGCGTCCATCTGCATGATGGAAATGCCGGTCTCCCCGTCGCCCGCCATGATGGCCCGCTCGATGGGCGCGGCACCGCGCCAGCGCGGCAACAGCGAGGCATGGATATTGATGCAGCCCAGCTTCGGCGCCCGGAGAATGCTGTCCGGCAGGATCAGCCCGTAGGAGGCGACCACCGCCACATCCAGCCCCAGCGCCGCGAAATCATCCCGGGCGACCGGGTCTTTCAGTGATGCCGGCGTGCGCAGCTCCAGCCCAGCCTCTTCTGCATACTCATGCACGGGACTGGGCCGCAGGCGCTTGCCCCGGCCGGCGGGGCGCGGCGGCTGGCTGTAGACGGCGGCGACTTCATGGCCCGCCGCCACCAGCGCCTCCAGCGCCGGTACCGCGAAATCCGAGGTGCCCATGAAAGCCAGTCTCATGTGATCTGTCTCATTTCCGGTTTCAGGCGGTTTCGGTTTCGGCTTCGCGCCTGGCCTTGGACAATTTGCGCAGAATCATGCGCCGTTTCAGCGCCGACAGGTGGTCGACGAAAAGAATGCCCTCCAGATGATCCATCTCATGCTGCAGACATGTGGCCAGCAATCCCTCGGCTTCGATTGTTTGCTCGCTGCCGTCGTAGTCCAGATATTTCACCCGGCAGGCCGCCGGTCGTTCAATCTCGGCGTAGTATTCAGGCAACGACAGGCAGCCCTCGCTGTAGATGGCCAGCTCGTCGCTCTTCCAGAGAATCTCGGGATTAATGAAATGGCGGGGCATCGGATCATCGTCCTGCCGCGCAATATCCATCACGATAACGCGCTTCCGCACACCTACCTGGATGGCAGCCAGACCAATGCCCGGTGCCGCATACATGGTCTCCAGCATGTCGTCTATCAGCGCGCGAATGCCGTCGTCAACAGTCCCGACCGGGTCGGAGATTGTTTTAAGCCAGGGGTCGGGCGCCTCTATGATTTCGCGTCTCGCCATGCCGGTCTATCCTTCTTGGGCCCTACCTAGAGTCTGGACGCATTGAGGTCAAGCCGTGCTAGAGTACGCCTCCGGCAATCTGGACGCCGAGTTGGAAGCCGAAGCGAAATAAAAAAATGACTCTGGAAGTTGCCATTATACTCATTGTAGTTGCTGCTGCTGTGGCGGCGTTGGCTGGTTTTTTGCTTGCCAGAAAAAAAGGCGGGGGCGACCTGCCGGAAATTCTCGAAAAGATCAGCCGGGAGCAGGCGGCACTGGGCGTGCGCCTCACGGAACTGACTGATGTCGGGCGGAAGTCTCAAACCGAATTGGCCAAAACTGTCGGCGACCGGCTGGACAAGGTCTCGGAGCGCATGGGCAAAAGCCTGCAGGATTCCTCTACCAGGACCGCCAAGTCCATCGGCGAAATTCAAACACGGCTCAAGGCCTTCACCGAGATGTCCACTGAATTGTCCGGGGAAATCTCCGGCCTGCAGGGCATCCTGAGTAACAAGCAGGCGCGTGGGGCATTTGGCGAGCAGCAACTGAACGATCTGGTGACAAATGCGCTGCCCCCCAACGCCTATAATTTTCAGGCAACCCTGAGCAACGGCAAGCGCGCCGACTGCCTGATTCTGCTGCCCAACCCGCCGGGGCCTATC
>JACZSK010000066.1 GCA_022574255.1 Pseudomonadota bacterium | reverse complement strand
GAGATGGATTATTACCCGACCCTGGCGGGGCAGGTGGCGATTGCATTGAGCAATGCGAAGCTGCTCGAGGAATTAGTGGGTGAACGGGCGTTCAAGCTGAAGGCCGAGAGTGAGGCCAAGATGGTGCATTACGCGAAGACCATTGCTCATGAGATTAAGAATGCCGTTACCGGCATTCAGGGCCCGGCGTTCTTCCTGCATGATCAGATTGTGCCTGACCTGAATAAGGTTGCTTCAAAGGTTGAGTGGGATAGGTCGCCTTCGTGGGTGCGCAAGATGTTCGATGAAATTTGCGGGCGAATCGAAAAGTATTCGGCTGATTTTCTTCGGTCGGCCGAGAAGATCCGTGTTGTGGCCAAGACGGCTGAAGGGACGCTCAGCTCTAGCGAAGATGAATTCACTGACATCTCCGGCAAAGTTTTATGGGAATCATCGAAGCAGGAAGCTAATGCTGCGGGATGTAGGTTTGAAACGAGCGGGCTGGACGGTTTTGCGCTTTACGGAAACGTTGTGCTCTTGCAGAGAGTTTTGGTGAACCTCATTAATAATGCCGTGGAAGCGATGGGAGACCAGGAGGATAAGTTTATTGGCCTCGTAGTTGAGTTTAAGGAAACGGACGGTAAGAGGAATGCGTATCTTGAATTGACGGACAACGGCCCGGGCATCGACCCGGCAATCCGGGCGCATTGGTTCGAGCCCTTCGTAACCACCAAGGCGGGCGGCACCGGCCTCGGCCTGGCCATGGTGCAGAAATATGCCGCCGATTTCGATGCCCGGATCAGTTGCGAGAGCTCGGAGCAGGGCGCCCGCTTTCGCCTTATGTTTCCGGCCTGGAAAGAGGAAAAGACATGACCCCGTCAGCGACCATCCTTGTCGCCGATGATGATCGCTCGATCCGCACGGTGGTCAGTCAGGCGCTGACCCGCGCCGGGTATGATGTGCTGGCCACCGGCACCGCCTCGGGCCTGTGGCACTGGATTGAAAACGGCCAGGGTGACGCGGTGGTCACCGACGTGGTGTTGCCCGACGCCGACGGGCTGGATTTACTGCCCAAGATCCACAAAATCCGTCCCGATCTGCCGGTCATTGTAATGAGCGCGCAAAACACGCTGGAAACGGCGGTGAAGGCCGCCGAGCGCGGCGCCTACGAATATCTGCCCAAGCCCTTTGATATAGATGAATTGACCGAGACGGTGGGCAAGGCGCTGACCAGACGCCAGACCATGGGTGAGGCGGATACCGCGGCGGCGCTGCGCCAGAAGGCGCTGCTGGTCGGCAGCTCGCCGGCCATGCAGCAGGTTTACAAGGTTATGGCCAGGGTCATGGCGACCGATCTCACGGTTTTGATCCAGGGAGAATCCGGCACCGGCAAGGAACTTGTGGCCCGGGCGCTGCATGATATGGGGCCGCGGCGCGAGGCACCGTTTGTGGCCGTCAATATGGCGGCTATTCCGCGCGAGCTCATCGAAAGTGAGCTATTCGGCCATGAGAAGGGCGCTTTCACCGGTGCCGCCGAGCGAACGCCGGGGCGGTTCGCCCAGGCTCACAAGGGCACGCTTTTTCTCGATGAGATCGGCGATATGCCGCTGGAGGCGCAGACCCGGCTGCTGCGCGTGCTGCAGGAGGGCGAATACCGCGCCGTTGGCGGCCGGTCGCCGGTCAGCGTCGATATTCGTATTGTTGCCGCCTCGAACCGCAAGCTGAAAGCGCTGGTACGGAGTGGGGCATTCCGCGAAGATTTGTTTTACCGCCTCAATGTGGTGCCGCTGACGTTGCCGCCGCTGCGCGAGCGGAGCAGTGATATTGACGATCTGACGGTGCGCTTTCTCGCGGATGCCGAGGCCGACGGGTTGCCCTCCAAGCAACTGGACGAGGGGGCGCTGGAGGTTCTGCGGGCGCATTCCTGGCCGGGGAACGTGCGCGAGCTGGAAAATCTGATCCGCCGCCTTTGCGCCCTGCATGCCGAGGACCTGATTACCGCTCGCGTTGTCGCCGAGGCGCTGAAAGAGGATGAGGCGGAGGATGAGGGCGGCGAAGGCGTTGGCGGCGGCGGTCTGGCGGATGCGGCCCATGCCCATCTTGCGCGCTATTTCGCCGCACATGCGGGCGGCCCGCCGCCCACCGGTCTTTATGGCCGGGTGCTGCGCGAGGTGGAAACGCCGCTCATTGAGCTCACCCTGGCCGCCACCAAAGGCAACCAGGTAAAGGCTGCGGCGATTTTGGGGCTCAATCGCAATACGCTCAGGAAGAAGATCAAGGAGCTGGGGATTACGATCTAGCGTTAACTTCTCTTAACGCTGAAACCAGTTCTTTCTTGCATCGCAAGTTCAAATATGTGACCTATCTGTAACGCCTGTTGCATTAATGCACCATAGCCACGCGAGGTGCATGATAGGTGGGCATTACAAGGGCTTGGGAAGCGGAATTCTATCCGGCTGTGGCCGGAAATCATCGGGGAACTATGGCAGAACTGGTGGAAGAGGGCCCTCGCAAGGGGGGTCGATTCAGTAAAGCACAGCGCTTGCGCCGGTGGGGCGGGCTGTTGCGCTGGTCCAGGCGCGTGGGGCTGGCCCGCAAGCTGGAGATCGGCCTGTTCGGGCTGGCGCTGATTTCCCTGGTTGCCACCTTTGCCGCGCTTTCAATTAAATCCTCGCCAATGGGCGTAACCAGCGGCACGGTGGGCGCGCTACTGGTCGCCGACGGCGTTCTTGGCCTGGCGATGGGGGCACTTGTGGCGCGGCGCCTGGTCAAGCTGTGGGTGGCCCGCAAGGAAGGGCTGGCAGGGTCCAAGCTGCTGGGCAAAATGGTTGGCTTCTTCAGCTTCATTGCTGTCGTACCGACCATAATCATGGTTATTTTTTCCGCGGTTTATCTGCAGTTCGGCATCGAAAGCTGGTTTTCCGACAAGGTTCGCACAACCCTGGACAGCTCGCTGGAGGTGGCCGAGGCCTATATCAAAGAGCATCGCCGGGTTATCGAGGCCGATATCCGGGCCATGGCCAATGACCTGAACCGGCAGGCGATTTTCGTTCAGCAGGATACCAGGCTTCTTCAGATTCTGGTTGAGGATCAGACCGCAAAGCGTGCCCTTTCCGAGGCAATTGTCTTTGACGGGAGGGGCACACTGATGGCACGGGCTACTTTAAACCTGGCCCTGGCGCCGATCGGCGTGCCCGACATGGTTATGGCCCGCGCCCAGCAGGGCAAACTGGTCATTATATCCAGCACCGACGATGACCGCGTGCGTGCGATCGTCAAGCTGGAGGAGTTCTTCGACGCCTATCTTTATGTCAGCCGCTTTGTCGATGCCCGGGTTCTGGGCCACCTGGATGCCGTTGAGGGCGCCATTGCCGAATATCAGGATATGGCCGCCCAACGCGGTGATTTGCAGGTTCAATTCGGCTTCTTCTATTTCGTTGCGGCGCTGTTGCTGCTGATGTTCGCCGTGTGGATGGGTCTGTCATTCGCAACGCGCATGGTGGCCCCCATAAGCCGGCTGGTCGAAGCCTCTGAGAGGGTCGGGCAGGGCGACCTGAGCGCCCGCGTGCCATCACAGACCAGTTCCGACGAAATCGGCATTCTGTCGCGCGCCTTTAACCGCATGACCCGGCAACTGCAAAACCAGCAGGAAGCGTTGATCGAGACCAACAACCAGTTGGACGAGCGCCGGCGCTTTTCCGAGGCGGTTTTGTCCGGCGTTTCGGCGGGTGTGATCGGGCTTGATCTGAACTTCCGCGTCACGCTGCCCAACCCGACGGCCTGTGAATTCCTTGAAGGTGATTTGGCCGCGGTGGTGGGAAAAGACATTCGCAAGCTGATACCGGAGTTCGCGCCTTTCCTGGCGGGACTGCAGCAGGATCTCGAGCCGAGCAGCCTGCAGGCGCAAATCGACGTTATGCGCTCGGGTGCCGAAAGAACGCTGCTGGTGCGCCTTTCAACCGAGACCAGTGAACAGCGGGTGACCGGCTATGTGGTGACCTTTGATGATATTACTGACCAACTGGTTGACCAGCGCACCGCCGCATGGGCGGATGTGGCGCGGCGCATCGCCCACGAGATCAAGAACCCGCTGACCCCCATTCAACTGGCCGCCGAGCGCCTGCAACGCAAATACGGCGACGAAATTGCCTCGGACCCGCGGGTATTCCAGCAATGCACCGAAACGATCATCCGCCAGGTCGGCGACCTGCGGCGCATGGTTGATGAATTCTCTTCCTTCGCGCGCATGCCCGCGCCCCTGTTTCGCATCGAGGATATATCGGATGTGGCGCGCCAGGCCCTGTTCATGCAGCAGGTCGGCAGCCCCGCAATCAAGTTTGATTTTGAAGCGCCGTCGCAAGCCCCGTTGCTGGTCTGTGACGGTCGGCTGATCGCCCAAGCCTTGACCAATCTGATCAAGAACGCGGTGGAATCCATCAGCGCCCGCCAATCCGGTGAGGCACCTGAAGGCTCGGCCAGCGAAATCCAAAGCGACGAAGCCGGTTACATCAAGATATCGGTACTGCCCAGCGTAGAAACACTGGAGATTACCGTCGAGGATAACGGTGCCGGGCTGCCCGCAGGCCTGTCGCAGCGGCTGACCGAGCCCTATGTGACCACGCGGGCAAAGGGAACCGGCCTGGGCCTGGCCATTGTGCGCAAGATCATGGAAGACCACGGCGGCTCTCTGGTGCTGGAAAATCGGGGTGAGGGCGGGGTGCGGGCTATGCTCAGCTTTAATCACAAGGAACTGCTGAAGCGTACGGTGGAGGCGGTAGACGGTGACGGTGATGCACCGGGTGCGGCTGGCGAGGTGACCAACAAACTGGAAAAACAGCAAGCGTGAGGACCGATCATGGCTATTGATATTTTGATCGTCGATGACGAAGAGGATATTCGCGAACTGGTATCGGGAATATTGTCGGACGAAGGATACGAGACCCGAACCGCGAGCGGCAGCGAAGGCGCGCTTCGCGAGATCGAGCGACGGCGACCGTCTTTGCTGATTCTGGATATCTGGCTGCAGGGCTCGAAGCGCGATGGGCTGGACATTCTGAAACTGGTCAAGAGCCGCCATCGTGACTTGCCGGTGATCATGATCAGCGGGCATGGCAACATCGAGACCGCCGTGGCGGCGATCAAGCTGGGCGCCTATGATTTCATAGAAAAACCGTTCCAGTCAGAGCAACTGCTGTTGCTGGTTGCGCGCGCCACCGAGGCCGAGCGTTTGCGCCGCGAAAACAGGGAGCTGAAACGGAAGGCCGGCCTGGTGACCGACCTGGCCGGACGGTCGGCCGCCATAAACGCGGTGCGCGTGATGATCGACAAGGTTGCGCCGACCAACAGCCGCGTATTGATTACCGGGCCCGCGGGATCGGGCAAGGAAGTGGTGGCGCGGCTGCTGCATGATCGCTCGGCGCGCGCCGCGGGCGCTTTTGTTGTCGTTAACTCGGCGGCGATCGCCCCCGAAAACATGGAGCAGGAACTGTTCGGCGTTGAGCAGAATGGCAAGGTGGTGAAAACCGGCCTGTTCGAACAGGCCCACGGTGGCACCTTGCTGCTGGACGAAGTGTCCGACATGCCGAAGGACACACAAGCGAAAATCCTCCGCGTGTTGACCGACCAGACCTTCCAGCGGGTTGGTGGCAACAAAATGGTGCAGGTCGATGTGCGGGTTATCAGCACGACCAGCCAGGACCTGGTTAAGGAAATACAGGCCGGCGCCTTTCGTGAAGACCTGTATCACCGCCTGAAGGTGGTGCCGCTGAAGGTGCCCGCCCTTAGCGAACGGCGCGAGGACATTCCGGCGCTGGTCGCGCAGTTCCTGGAAATATTGTCGAAAAGCGCCGGCCACCCCAAGATGGAAGTTGACGCCGACGCCATGGCGGCGCTGCAGGGGCATGATTGGCCAGGCAATGTGCGCCAGTTGCGAAACGTGATCGAACGGGTTCTGATACTGGCCCACGGCGAAGAAGGCGATCAGATCAAACTGGACAGCCTGCCGTCGGAAGTGTCGAGCAAAACCATCGAATTTGCCGGCACCAACGGCAAGGGCATTGTCATGTCGGTGCCGTTGCGGCAGGCCCGCGAGGCTTTTGAGCGCGAATATCTGAAAGTCCAGATAACCCGTTTCAGCGGAAATATCTCGCGAACCGCCACTTTTATCGGTATGGAGCGGTCAGCGCTGCATCGTAAGCTCAAAACACTGGGCATCTCGAGCAACGGGCGCGGCAGGCATGTAATAAACTAGGGTTCGGGCCTGCAAAGCGACCCAGGCAAAATACGGAACAACGGATCATGAAGGTTATCGTGTGCGGGGCCGGTCGGGTCGGTTTCAATATCGCCAAACGCCTGGCCCATCAACATAACGACGTCACGGTCATCGACCAGTCGCCCGAACTCATTCGCAAGATCGGGGAATCCCTGGACGTGCAGGCCCTTGAGGGCTTTGCGTCGGACCCCGACCTTCTGGAGCGCGCTGGCGCCGCGGAAGCCGACATGATTATCGCGGTGACCTGGTCGGATGAGGTCAACATGATCGCCTGCCAGGTCGCGCATTCATTGTTTGAAGTGCCGACCAAAATTGCCCGCGTGCGCAATCAATCCTATCTGCGGCCCACCTGGCAGAACCTGTTTGGCCGCGACAACCTGCCCATCGACGTGGTGATTTCACCGGAAGTCGAAGTTGCCCGTTCGCTGGCGCGGCGGCTGGAGGCCCCCGGCGCCTTCGAGATGGAACCCTTCGCCGATGACAAGGTCCGGCTGGTGGGGATTCGCATTGGCGAAAATTGCCCGGTGGTCGATACCCCCCTGCGCCAATTGACTGAACTGTTTCCCGACCTCTCGATCACCGTGCTGGCCGTGGTGCGCGACCGCAAACTGTTTGTTCCGGCGCCCGAAGACCATGTGGCGGTGGGCGACAGTATTTATTTCGCGGTCGATAAAACCCACGTCATGCGCTCCATGGCGGTCTTCGGCTACGAAGAGAAAGAGGCGCGGCGGGTGGTTATTGTCGGCGGCGGCAGCGTCGGCATGTTCCTGGCCGGGGAGCTGACCAAGGGCGACCATCCGGTGAGCATCAAGATTATCGAGACCGATCACGATCGCGCCGAATTTATCGGCGACAAGATTCCCAAGAGTGTGGTCATCCAGGGCGATGGGCTGGACAGCGAGATTCTCAGGGAGGCCGGCGTCGACACCGCCGAGACCCTGGTTGCCGTTACCGACGACGACGAGGTGAATATCCTGTCGTCGCTTTTGGCCAAGCGCCTGGGCGTGCTGCGAACCATCGCGCTGATCAACAACCCCGTATATGGGCCGCTGATGAGCTCGCTTGGCGTCGACGTTTATGTTGACCCGCGTGAGACAACGGTATCGACCATCCTGCAGCATATCCGGCGCGGCCGTATTCGCGGTCTTTTCAGCATCCGTGGCGGCGAGGCCGAAGTCATCGAAGCCGAGGCCCTGGAGACCACGCCCCTGGTCGGCAAAAATATACATGATATGGAATTGCCCAAGGGTGTGATGATCGGGGCGGTGGTGCGCGACGGGAAAGTAATCATGCCACGTGGTGGCACGACCTTCGAGATTGGCGACCGGATCATCATCTTCGCAATGGCCGACGCCATCAAAAAGGTCGAGGAACTCTTCGCCGTGCGCCTTGAGTTTTTCTAGGGCTGTTGGGGAGAAATTCCCGGACAGTGGCCGGGCATCGCCGAGTTATTCCCTTGATTCCCCAGAAAAAATAGGGTCGTCTAATGAGGCGAGATGCGTTAGTAATTTGTTGCACACAACGGTGGGCTGTAAACGGTCACCACGCTAACCAATAAAGTTCAAACGGGTCGCACCGTCTTGCGGCCCGCATCGGGCATTTGTAATTCGATTGCTTGACTATCTGGCGTTGAATTCGACAATAAAAAACGAATGGAAAAAAACATGTCGGACAAGAATCAGAACCTGCAGGATACCTTTCTAAATCAGGTCAGGAAGGGGAAGACACCGGTCACCGTATTTCTGGTAAACGGTGTGAAATTGCAGGGCGTCATCACCTGGTTTGACAATTTCTGCGTATTGTTGCGCCGCGACGGCCATTCACAACTGGTCTACAAACACGCCATCTCGACAGTTATGCCGGGGGCGCCGGTCCAGTTGTTCGAGCCGGAAAAGGGCGACGAGAAGGAGGCTTCGGGCGACGATTGAATATCAGCGCGCCCTGAGACACCGGAATAGAAAAATGCCATGACCCAAATTGACCTGCACCCGAAAGGGAAGGGCGGGGCCGACGGCCTGTCCGCAAATTCCGATTCCCCCCACGCGCCCTCGGCGCTGGTGTTTCACCCTTACCTGAAGCAGCGGGGGGGCGGTGCCGGCGCGCGCCGCCGTGCCCCCGAGCAGCGCCTGGAAGAGGCCGCGAAGCTGGCCCGGGCAATCGGGCTGTCGGTGGTCGAGCAAACCACCATCCCGTTGTCCCGTGTGGTAGCGGCCACATACCTTGGGCGCGGCAAGGTCAATGAAATCGGCGCCCTGGTAAAGGTCGGCGAGATTGACCTGGTCGTCGCCGATTGCGCCCTCAGCCCCATTCAGCAGCGCAACCTGGAGACCGCCTGGGGCACCAAGGTGATCGATCGCACGGGATTGATCCTTGAGATATTCGGCGAGCGCGCGGCGACCCGGGAAGGCGTGCTGCAGGTCGAGCTGGCACATCTGGAATATCAGAAAAGCCGGCTGGTGCGCTCATGGACCCATCTGGAGCGCCAGCGCGGTGGCTTTGGTTTTCTCGGTGGCCCCGGCGAACGCCAGATCGAGGCTGACCGGCGCGCCTTGCGGGTGCGTATTGGCCGCATCCGCAAGGAGCTGGAAAAGGTGGTGAAAACCCGCCAACTCCATCGTGCCGAGCGCCAGAAGGTGCCCTATCCGGTGGTGGCGCTGGTGGGCTATACCAACGCTGGAAAATCGACGCTGTTTAACCGCCTGACCCAGGCAAATGTGATGGTGAAGGATGTTCTGTTCGCCACTCTGGACCCCACCATGCGGTCGCTGAAAATGCCCTCGGGGCGCAAGGTGATCCTGTCCGACACGGTAGGATTTATTTCGGATCTGCCGACCGAACTGGTCGCCGCCTTCCGTGCCACGCTGGAGGAGGTGATCGAGGCTGACCTGATATTGCATGTGCGGGACGCGGCCAGCGCCGACAGCGAGGCCCAGCGCGCCGACGTGATGGATATCCTCGAGACCCTGGGCGTGCTGGACAGCGGCGTGGTGATCCTGCAATGCCTGAACAAGATCGACCGGATGGAAGAGGGCGAAAGACCGGCGGGAAACGGCGCCGGCGGAAATGGCGACATATTTGCCATTTCGGCGCTCACCGGGCAGGGGATGGACGGGTTGCTGGACGGCATCGACCGCCAGCTCGGAACGGCCGACAGGTTTGTGCGCATTTCCCTGCCGTTTGCGGCGGGTCAGGCGCTGGCCTGGCTGCATGCCCACGGCGAGGTGCGCGACCAGCAGCAGGGCAGGGAAGAGGTTACGGTTGATGTGCGACTGCCGGCCACGGCAGTGGGCCGCTTTGAAAAGCTCTATCCGGGGATCGACGTAAAAACGCTCTAGCCGTCGCGCTCGGATTCCTTGGCCGCCTGCCACAGCACTTCGAGGATGGCCAGCGGCACATTTTCCATATGCTGGTTGTGCTTGCGCAGATGCTCTTCCATGTGGCGAAAGCGGCGCTCAAACTTGGCATTGCCGTCGCGCAGCGCCGCCTCGGGGTCGAAACCCAGATGCCGGCCAAGATTGGCGCAGGCGAACAGCAGATCGCCCAGCTCTTCGGTTGCATGGCGCTCGGTATCGGCGTTGCGCTCCTTTGCCATGGCGACAATCGCTTCGCCGATTTCACGCATTTCCTCGCCGATCTTTGCCACCACCTGGGCGGTGTTGGGCCAGTCGAAACCCACCCGGGCGGCGCGTTTCTGTAATTTGCCGGCGCGCAACAGGGCGGGCAGGGCGAGGGGCACGTCATCCAGCGCGCTCACGGTTTCGGCAGTCTGATCGCTGCTGCTTTCGGCGGCGCTATCGGGGCGATTTGCACCATTGGTGCGGTGCCCGCCATTGCTGCCCTTGCGGCCATTTGCAGCCTTGTCAGCGCGTTCTTTCGCCTTTTGCTGCTCCCAGGCTTCTGTCTGGGCTCCGGCGCTCTCGACGCTCTCTGAGCCGAACACATTGCCCAAGACGTGGGGGTGGCGGCGGGTCATTTTATCGGATATGGATGTCACGACGTCAGCAAAGGTGAACTTCCCCGCTTCCTCGGCCATGCGCGCGTGATAGACCACCTGAAACAACAGGTCACCCAACTCGTCCTGCAGCATATCCATGTCCTTCAGGCGAATGGCCTCGGCCACCTCATAGGCCTCTTCGATGGTATAGGGGGCAATGGAGGCGAAATCCTGCTCCTGGTCCCACGGACAGCCGCTTTCAGGATCCCTGAGTTGCACCATGATCTGTAAAAGCTCTTTTATGCCCTGGTCAGAATTGACGCTGACCTGCTGTTTTTTTGTCACTTTGTCTTCCCTTTTTCTGGTACTTTTCTGGCGATTCCGCAGCAAACTAACGTCTTTGCTGCCGCGCCCATACCTCCAAACGCTTTTATTGCAGGCTTCGGGGCGGTACAACATCTTTCGACAGGCAAACCAGGCAGGGGAGAGAACGCATGCTGCATCATGTATCGGTAGGGGCCAGCGATATCGGCCGGGCGACGAAATTTTACGACGCTGCGCTGGCGCCACTGGGCATGGAACGGGTCATGGAATTCGGCGCCCATAAATCAGGCAATGCGGCAGTGGCGTACGGAGCCAAGGGCAGGGCGGAGTTTTGGGTGCAACTGCCCCATGATGGCCAGCCGGCGAGCAGCGGCAACGGTGTGCATATCTGCTTTACCGCGCCCTCGATTGAGGCCGTCCAGGCCTTTCATGAGGCGGGCCTGAAGGCAGGTGGCGCCGACGATGGCGCGCCCGGCCCGCGGTCGCAATATTCACCCGATTATTATGGCGCATTCCTGCGTGATCCCGACGGCAACAAGATCGAGGCTGTGCGGTTTGGTACTTAATCTATTAAATTAAATACGACACCGAGTGGATTGTGAATTAACCGGATTTCGGTTCCTCAAAACCCGGCGGACGCGCGGGAATAATCACATCGTCGGTCTTGAAACGCGGCACCACGTCCTCAATGGATTTGCTGGTAACGGCGCGGGCAAACCCGTCATCCAGGGCCAGCCACTGGTCGCGAAAAAGCGGCGCAACGCCGGCCTCGTCAATGGCCTCGCCCAGCAGCTCGTGGCGTATGGCGAAGGCGTCGGCGGGGATATACATGTGAATATGCGCGTCGCGCGGCGAGCGCCCGCCAAATCGCTTGGGACCGCCCATCAGGCCGGTCCAGAAATCGTCCTGTTGCGATTGCAGGATGGAGCGGGTTGAATTGACGAAATAGGCCTTCAGCCAGGGATGGGCGAACAGCTTGGTATAGAGAATATCATGCACCCGCACGACGGTGTCGCGGCCGCCGATTTCATCGAGGAAGCAACCGCCGATCAGCGATCTTCCTTTTGCCGTCATTACTGATTCTGCCGCCACGCCCGGACCCTTTATTGCTTATTACGCACGCTTGAATACCAGCGGCAACATGCCAGATTTTGCTGAATAAATGCTGAAGGCGGGGGAAAGGTGGTGAAGCGTGCGCGATGACCGCAGCCGCTATTGGAAGTGAGTGTTTTTCCCCGACAGTTGTCGTAGTAGTGTCCTAGATAAGAGCTCACAAGCATTCGGGATCAGAAACTCTCCAACTCCGACCGAGAAACTGAAATTGAGAGCCCATGGGCATCATTATAGCGATTGACGACGGCCACTATGGCTGAATGGAACCACGCGGGACATCCAGGCGGAGTTCTAATTTCCTGAATCAGCATTTCAAGATCAACATTGATGTCGGCGCCGGGTGCCTCATCCGCGATCTCAATTTCTGCGAACGTTTCCTCCGCCTCATCGCTGAGTCTATATCTCCCTATCGTCCAGACTACCGCTCTGAGCTCTTGTTCATGTTCGAATGCTTTTCGTTTGTAGGTGATCGGATAGAAGGCATTGCCAGCGGGCCTGGCGCCGTCATCATATCTGACCATTCCTATATGGACGCCAGGGTGATCTTCGGTGAAAGCCTTCCGCAGCCGCTTGTAGGTACTCACGATAACCACGCCTTGTAGATCGGCTGCATATAGTCGCCACATGGCCATAGATTCTTGCTGTCCCAAGTACCAGCCGTTCACAAGGAAATTGGCCTGCAACCAATTAGAAGAGAACTGCGGCAAGTCCTGGTCCCTGAGATCGGCCTCAATCTCTTGGATGGAACGGCTATGAGCGTCGTCTTTTGCAATTTCCTCTGCCCACCCTCTGATAATTGCCTCGACTTGCCCCTGGGGGTAGAGCCCTTCGTAAGGGTCATCTTCTGTTAGATGGGAAGCACGCGAAAAGTAGAGGGCTTTATTCTCCAGCATACTGACTAGCTTTGGGAGATCCACGTATCGCCAGATCCTCGCGTTCGCGCATTGAGGCTCCATGAATGCTGGATGCTTTTGCCAAACCATTTTCTATCGCGTCCATCGTAGTCAGATTACGCGCTATTTTTGCGGCTCCTGATCGGTCCGCACAAGAAGTATTTGCAGTAAAAGATTTGGCATCTTCGCACTCGCTACGCCGCGTGATGAGATGACTTTTTGCGCATAAGTGGAATTCCTCAAGTCCGTTGGCTTCAATAAGCTCCGCAAAATTGCCATTCCACCCCTGGACGATGAGGCAGGGGCGGCATATTGTGGGCAGCACCGGTGTGTATTTTTGCACCAATGAAAGGCGCATAATGTATATTATGTTAAATAATAGAGTGACGTTTATGGCTTAGGGCCTCAGATACAGCCGGTCGCCGCGCACCTCATAGCTCGACAAGCGCTCCAGGAAGCTCATGCCCAGCAGCGAGCCCGCCATATCGCCGCTGTTAACATGGGCCGGCACATCATAAGCCGCGATGGGCCCGACGATAACGCTCTCCAGCCGTATGGGCGCCACCCGCACCGTGCCGTTGGCCGTTTGGGCGGTGCCGATCCAGTGCGCCGGTGTCAGCTCAATGCCGATGCGCCCGGCGTCGCGCATGGTCAGCGATATTTCCGTGGCGCCGGTATCCACCAGAAACAGCACCGATGTGCCGTTTACATCGGCTTCCAGGTAAAAATGCCCGTCCTGGCGCCGCGCCACCCAGATTTCGCCATTTTCCTCGATCGCCATGCCCGGCACTATATTTCCCGCGACGCGGCGCGAGACAAAGCCGATATCCTCCCAGAAGCTGCCGATAATCAGCGCGATGAGGAAGATTCCCGCCCAGATGGCCCCATTGCGCATGACCTGCGTGGCCGACGAGCGGCCGTACAGCACCATGCCGCTGGAAACCACCGCCAGCAGCACCATCAGATAGACCAGCCGCACCATGTTGCCTTGTTGCGGATACATCTGGCTGAGGGTCAAAACCAGGAATACGATGCCGGCAATAAAGAGCGCCAGCCTGCCCCATCTGGGCGGTGGATTCGGGCCTTCGGGACCATCCGGATCACCTCTTTCAGGCGGTTTTTCCCACAGTGATTTCACTTCAGAAGCGCCCGGTAAGTCGTTGAAACCGCCTCAACATTCTATCACCATGCCATCATATCCGGGCTCGACGCCGGCCGGCAAATCGCGCCGCAATGTTTCATAGTCCATATCCCATGTCATATGGGTCAGGATGGCACGTTTGGGCTTCACCCGGGCAATCCATTCCAGCGTCAGCTCGAGATGCGGATGGGTTGGGTGCGGATCGTAGCGCAGCGCATCGACAATCCATATCTCGACGCCCTCGAGCGCCTCAAAGGCGGCCTCGTCCAGGGCGTTCAGGTCGGTGGAATAGGCTATTTTGCCAAACCGAAACCCGTAAGAGGTGATGGCGCCGTGCGTCTGCTCGAAAGGAAGCACCTCTATGGGGCCAAACTGCAGTGGCCCTTCAATCAGGTTTGCCTCACAAAATGGCGGATAATTGTGCTTTTCGGTGAATATATAGCCAAAACGCTCGAAAAGAACGTCAAGCGTTCTTTTATTGCCGTAAATATCGACCTTGCGGCCCATTACATGGGCAATAGCTCTTAAATCGTCTATCCCGTGGGTGTGATCGGCGTGGTCATGGGTGTAAATCACGGCGTCGAGGCGGCTTACGTCCGCATCAAGAAGCTGCTCGCGGAGGTCCGGCGAGGTGTCCACCAGCACCTTTGTCTCCCCCTCCTCGACCAGTATCGACACGCGCCGGCGGCGGTTTTTCGGATTTTTCCGGTCACAGGCGCCCCACAGCCCGCCATCGGGGCCGATGCGCGGCACGCCGCCTGAAGTGCCGCAGCCAAGGATGGTGACTTTCATGCTATTTCGGTCCTCGCAGCCTTGTTGAACAGGCGGAAGAAATTATCGCTGGTGGAGCGCGCGATTTCCGCCTCGCTGACGCCGCGCAAATCCGCCAGGAAGGCCGCGGTATCGGCGACGAAGGCCGGCTCGCAGGTCTTGCCCCGGTTGGGTACCGGCGCCAGGTACGGGGCGTCGGTCTCGACCAGGATTTTGTCCCCGGGCACCATGCGGGCAGTTTGCTGAATGTCGGCGGCATTCTTGAAGGTAACGATTCCCGAAAAGGAGATATAGAAACCCATATCCAGCGCCTGTTCAGCGAATTTCCGGCTGGCGGTGAAACAATGGATCACGCCGGTGAATGCCCCTTCCCTTGTCTCTTCGGTGAGGATCGCGGCGGTATCGTCGTCGGCATCGCGGGTGTGAACCACCAGCGGCAGGCCGGTCTCGCGCGCCGCCGCAATATGGGTGCGGAAATTATCGCGCTGCAGGTCGCGGGGTGCATTGTCATAGTAGAAATCGAGTCCGGTTTCGCCGATGCCGACCACCCGGGGGTGCGCGGCGCGCTTGATCAGCTCGGAAGCGGCAATGCCAGCCTCGTTCTCGGCTTCGTGGGGATGAACGCCGACGGTGCAGAAGATATGCGCGTGGGCCTCGGCAATGGCCAGCACGTCGGGGAATTCAGCCAATTTTGTACCAATGGCCAGCATGGTGCCGACGCCCCTCTCCCCGGCGCGCGCCAGAACGCCATCCAGGTCGTCCTTCAGCGCCCCGAAGTTCAGATGGCAGTGGCTGTCCACCAGAGGCAAATGGCTGCTCACGCCTAATCCTCCTGAAAGCGCGGGAAAACACCTTCCGGCGCGGGCAAAGCCGTGCCCGGCTGCAATTTGTCCCTGGCGCCCATATGGGCGAAACTCCGTCCGTCTTCGGCAACCGCGAGCTGGTCCAGCATGCGCGCCGACGCCCCGGGCATGATCGGCTGGGCCAATATAGCCAGCCCGCGGATGGCCTCGGCGGTAACGTAAAGCACCGTATTCATGCGCGCCGGGTCGGTTTTCTTCAGCGCCCAGGGTTCCTCGCCGGCGAAATATTTATTGCAGTCGGAAATCAGCCGCCACAGGGCTTCGAGCATCAGATGAATGGCCTGGCGATCCATATGCTGGCGCGACGCCTGCAATAGCGCGGCGAATTTATCCAGCAGCGCCTCGTCTTCCGCGGTCAGCGCGCCCGGCTCGGGCACCTTTCCCTCGCAGTTCTTGGCGATCATCGA
>JACZSK010000167.1 GCA_022574255.1 Pseudomonadota bacterium | reverse complement strand
CTGATTTCTTGTCCTCGGGTGCATTTACACGCATAGAGCAAGTTATGGTTCTGCGTAGCAAGTCTGCAGTTATATTAAGGGGTGCAGCCGCATCAGGCACTTCCAGAGTAGCCCGCAAAGAGACCTTTTGGGCCAACTGCTGGCAGTCGTCACGAAGGCGAGATTCAGGATTTAGTTTATGGGCATGAGTTAACCTCAGAGATACCGGAGTGGCTAACTTGCGCGTCAGGATGAGGCACAGATCCCTTTGCAGTTGGTGCCATGCCGCAATAGCATTGACGACTTCATCACTTGTTTTTGCGAGCTGTGCACCATTCTTCACGCTAAGCGCCAAATCGTTCCACTCAGCGTTCATGCGTCCGAGCTGCCGGATGCCGGAACTGTCGTGGCGGAAATAGCGAACCATTTCCTCAAGTATGAACCGCTGGTCTCTGTCTAAGGTGTTCTCGGTGTCTAACAAGAGAACTGCTTGTGTCAAAACATGCATCCAGGACCAATGAAATAATTTACGCCCCCGGAGCTTGCTCTTGGCAATTTTCACAGGATGGTGAGTTGGAAGAGCGGCCAACTGATTAGAGATGGTTATTACGGCGTCGATCTTGTTGATCTTTGCAATCTCAAGGTACCGCTCTAATTGCTCGGCATCCAATTCTGAAAGCCCGATCTTGGCCTCGATCAAAGCCGTCCAACGGCGTTTCCCGACCTCTAAGATGATCAGACCATCTGGTCTGTCCTTCTTTTTGAGGGCTTTTTCCAGGACAACTTCCGTAAAGCATTGAATCTTTGCACGGGTGCCAACTCTCTGGCCAACAGTCCCGAGCAATCTTGAGCCAAAATCATCAACCGCCATAAGGCAGGAAAGAAAGACGGAAGTTGCTCTGTTTTCCTTACTGGTATCGGCAAGGACCGGAATCAGGCGTGCTCTCGAACCCTGCTTCAAAAAGGTTGGTAAGGCAGTTTTTTGCATAATCGCCCCCTTCAGCCGCAGGTTGTCAAAAAATATGGGCTTTGGCAAGCGATGGCGGAGCAACACACCCCCCACACCCTTGCAACCACATCCCCCCGCCACTAGAGTTTCCCCGCACTCGACACCCGTAGTCCCCACCCAGAGGAGCGCCACGCCAATGGTTCCCCCCGGTTTTCCCGGCAGATCAGAAGATGGTTTTTCCATGAATGTCGCCTTTCGCGAGGCGCAGGCGCTCTTTGGTGAGAACGCCGGGCTGTATGCCGGGCTGGCGCTGGTGTTCGGCATCCCCAGCGCCATCGCCAAGCTGGCGACAAAGGGAAACGAGGGCATCGCCACCCTTCTGGTTTCGCTGGTTGTGGCGGCGGTCTTTACCGCGATTTCGGAAGCCGCGATCACGCTGGGGGCGCTGCGCCGGGTCAGGGGACAGGCGGTGGGCAATGATGTGCTGTCGAGAGCGCTGGATTATTATGTCCCCGTACTCGTCGCATTATTGCTGTCTTCGCTGGCCACCATGCTGGGTATCAAGCTGCTTATTTTGCCGGGGATTTATGTGGCGGCGCTGCTGTTTATGGTCATCCCCGCCGTTGTCGACGAGAAACTTGGCGGCATAAAGGGACTGGAGCGCAGCATGGCCCTGGGCACCGGGCACAGGTTCGAGATGTTCCTCATGGTCTTTCTTTTCATCGTCGTCCTGCTCGGGGTTACCCTGATGCTGCGAAGTCTGCTTTCTTCGGCGCCGTTGCTGGCCGCCTTCGCGGACTGGCTTGCGGTCAGTGTGATCAGCGCCTTCGGCACCGTGCTGGCGGTCACCAGCTATGCCCAGTTGCGCGCTCTTGGCGGTGATCCCATCAAGCGCGATGCCGATCCCCGGGAACTGGTGGGATAGGTCTGGATAGGTCTCTCAGTCGTAAACGAATTCGGGCTCGCTGGCGGCCTTGGCGGCCTTGGCGGCCATGTTGCGCCTGATGCCGATGACCAGCGCCGCCATATGGAACAGCACCAGCGCCACCGTCGCCTCCATGGACAATTGGGTGATCTCGCCGAGACCCCCCGTGCCGCCCGTGCTGCCCACAATGTGGGGCATGGTGCCGGTGGACAGCGCGCCGATGCTGTCGGCCATCTGGGCCACCCCCTCCGGCAGGTTCTCGGCCTGGTGATTGCCCCGCGCCAGGTCGGCCAGAACGAAGCCCGGCGAGTAAACCACGGTCATGATGACGCCGTATATTATGGTGCCCACCGCGGTTTTCGGGCTTGCGGTGAACGCCCATGCGGCCATGGCGCTGGCCACCAGGGCCAGGTATGGCCCGGCGTGGGGCACCATGTCGGCCACGGTGACAATGATAATAGACATGAAGACCACGATTTTCATGGGCCCATGATACCGCGCGGGCATGGCCAACAGGTTAATACCGCGCTTTCGCCGCGCGCCGGGCTCAGCGCCGTTTTCCGGGCCATCGCCGGCGTGGTATGGATATGGCAGTCGCCCACCGAGGCGGCGCTGCTGAACTCAGTGCCTTCGACGCGGCTGTTCTCTCTGGCCGGGTATCGCTCGCGGTGAATTGCCGATTTCACAATATATTGGGGTACCCCTTCACAAAATACCCATATTTGGTGTAGACTGCGGCGTCAGGAGGCGGGCGAGGCCCGGAATCCTGTTGTTTCGCGTAGTTTCCAAGCCTTTTGTGGCTCCCGCCTTTCCTTGCTGGTCCGGTGCTTGTGCGTGCGGATTGGCCTGTTCGTCTGAATCCGGGGCTCTGATCCCGGGGAGGAAATGTTATGGGACTTCTGGAACTGACCCTGCTGGCGGCGCTGGTGGTGGCGCTGGCCGCCGGAGGGCGCGTGTTATATCTGCGTCACATGATCACCCGGGCGCGTGATGCGGCCGAAACGACTTTGAAGGAAATGCTGGGCGACCCCAAATATTCAGAGCGCTCTTTCGACGTGCTGAGCATGTGCATCGAGTCTGAAGACGACGAGGAAACGCGCGAACTGCTGCGTGAAATCGGCGCCGAGCAGATCGAGGAAGAAGGCGGGCGCGAGCTGTGGACAATGCCTTCGGGCGGGGCCGCGCCCCCGGACAAGAGTGACGGGGATACAATGCCCACTGCCTGAGGCCGGGGATTTACACACCGGTCAAGAGTGCCCCCTGCCTGAGGCCGCGGATTTACACGCCAGTCAAGAATGCCCCAAGCAGCCGGGGTCTTCTATGAATGACCCCAGGAGTCGGGGTCTTCTATGAATGACCCCAGGAGTCGGGGTCTTCTATGAATGACCCCAGGAGTCGGGGTCGGTGGAATCGTCTGACTCGCTTGGCGACAGGCCAAGCTCATCGCCCTCCAGCCCCACCCCCAGCCCCAGCACGGTGCGGTTGGCATAGGCGAAATAGGCCGTCACCTGGTTGATTTCGAGAATTTCGCCGTCCTCCAGCCCCGCCGCGCGCAGGGCTTCTATATCCGCTTCGTTGATCGCCGCCGGGGCATGGGT
>JACZSK010000166.1 GCA_022574255.1 Pseudomonadota bacterium | reverse complement strand
GATAACCAACGAAGAGGTCTCGAAGATCGCCAGGGACCATCCCGACCGCTTCATCCCCGCCGGTACCGTCGAGGTGATGCAAAAGCCGATGAAGCTGGCGGCCGACGTTGAGTATATCGTCAAGGAACTGGGCATGTGCTGCGTTCGGCTGGAGCCATATATGTACGGCGACGGCATGACCGGCCTGCCGCCCAACGACAAGCATTACTGGCCGGTTTACATGAAATGTACCGAGCTCGATGTGCCGGTGGCGCTGCAGGTTGGCCATACCGGGCCGCTGCTGCCGTCGGAATGCGGGCGGCCTATATACCTCGACGAGGTGGCGCTGGCCTTCCCCGACCTGACCATCATCGGCTGCCATCTGGGACAGCCCTGGCACGACGAAATGATGACGCTGGCCTGGAAACATCCCAATGTCTATGTGGAGACTTCAGCCCGCGGCCCGCGCCAGTGGCCCGAGAACTTTGTCGATTACGTCAAGCGGTGGGGCCAGGACAAGGTCATCTGGGCCACCGACTATCCGCTGCTCTCCTTCGACCGGACGCTCACCGAGCTTGAGGATCTGGGACTATCCAAGGAAATTTACAGGAAAGTCGTGCGCGACAACCTGCTGCGCGCCTTCAAGCTGGACCTGTGACATGACCCTGCAAGACCTCCTCGCGACCATCCCCTACGGGGTCTGGCATGACGTCAGGGTCGATGCTGACGACGGTGACGAGGTAACTCTGCGCGTTCCCTTCCGGCCCGAATTGGCCAACTATGCCGGCACATTTCATGCCGGCGCGCTCTATACTCTGGCGGAGACCGTGGCCGGGGTGGTTGCGGATCGCGCCGTGCCCGGCGAGCGGGCCTATGTGCTGCTGCGGAGCGCTCAAATCAATTATACCCGGCGGCCCGAAGGCGATGTGATCGCCGCCGCCCGAAAGACAGAGACCGACGCCGCGGCGGCGCTGAAGGACTTCGAGACCAGCGGACGCGCCGATATCGCCGTTGATGTGACGATGAAGGATTCTCTGGGAGAGAGCGTCTTCGCGGGTCGCTTCGATTACGCCCTGAGGCCGAGAAAGGCAGGCTGGAAATGACCGAGAAACTGTTGATTACCGAGAATGCCGGCATCAGGACCCTGACCCTGAACCGGCCCGAAAAGCTCAACGCAATCGATATTGAGCTTTTGGATATGCTGGTGGTGGCGCTCAATGACGCCGGGGCGGATGACGGCGTGCGCGCCGTGGTGCTGGCGGGCAGTGGCAAGTCATTCTGCGCTGGCGCCGACATCGGTCAGATGATCGATCGCACGCCGCGCGACTGGGAAGAAACCGTCGACCATTATCTTGACCCCATCCGAGTCATTTCGGCGCTGGACAAGGCGGTAATTGCCCGCTGCCACGGCAATGTTTTCGGCGGCGGGCTGGGGTTGGCCATGGCCTGCGATTTCCGCGTGGCAACCGATAACGCCGTTTTCTGCGCACCCTTCGTCAAGCTGGCGCTGGCCGGATGCGATATGTCCGCCGGCTATTTCCTGCCCCGCCTGGTCGGCCTTGGCCGCGCCACCGACATGATGATGACCGGGCGCAGGGTCGAGGCCGCCGAGGCATTGGCAATGGGCCTGGTCAGCCGGGTGGTGACCGAGGACGATCTGGACGCGGAGGTCGCGAAGCTTGCCGGGCGTCTGGCCGCCGGCGCTCCAAAGACAACGGCTTTCACCAAGCGCGCCATCCGCAAATCCCTCGACCGCGACATGGAGGCCGAGTTCGATTACGAGATTTTCGCCCAGGTTCAATGCCTGCAAAGCCCCGACCACCGCGAGGGGGTTGCCGCCTTCCGCGAGGGCCGCAAGCCTGATTTCAAGGGCGAGTAAGAGCGCACCGCGAGAGGAATTTACCGTGTCAGATGCATTCTTGAGTCCAGAGGAAATCCAGTTCCGCGATTCCGTGCGCAAGTTCGTCGACAAGGAAATCATTCCCAACGCCACGCGCTGGGACATGGAGGAGAAGTACCCGCAGGAGCTTTTCAAGAAAGTTGGCGCGCTGGGTTGGCTCGGCTGCGCTTTTCCCGAGGATGTCGGTGGCAGCGGTGGTGGTGCCTTGATGTATGCGCTGCTTTGTTGCGAGCTGTCCCGGGGCTCAACGGCTATTGCGCTGGGGCTCTATGTCCATTCTGCCCTGGCCGGCTCGGCCATCCTCCATCTCGGCAACGCCGAACAGCACCAGCGCTTTCTGCCCGACATCCTCGCCGGCAGGAAAGTCGGCTGCTGGGCCTATGCGGAATCCGGCGCCGGCGCCGACGTCTCCCGGGTGGCGACCCGCGCGGTGAAGGATGGCGACGATTACATCATCAATGGGGCAAAGCTTTATATCACCAACGCGCCCTTTGCCGATTTCATGGTGGTCGTGGTCTCGACCAATCCGGAGCAGGGCATCAAGGGTATGTCGGTTATTCTGGTCGAGCGGGATACACCCGGCGTCAGCGTCAGCGCGCCCTTCAAGAAGCTGGGCATGGGCGCCTCGGAAATGGCGGAAATCACCTTCGATGATTGCCGTGTTCCGGCAGCCAATCTGCTCGGCCCCGAGGACAAGGGCTTTATCCAGGCGATCAAGGTGTTGACTCTCGGACGCATCGCCGCCGCGGCGCAGGCGGTGGGGCTGGGCCGCGCCGCCCTGGAAGAGGCAATTTCCTATACCCGCGAGCGGGTGCAGTTCGGCAAGCCGCTGGTTGGCCATCAGTTCGTGCGATTCACGCTGGCCGATATGGCGACCCGGCTGGAGGCCGCCTGGCAGTTGACCCTGCACGCGGCAAGGCTGGTGGATGCGGGCCTGCCCTTTGACAAAGAGGCCGCCATGGCCAAACTTTTCGCCACCGAGACCTGTACTTGGGCCTGCGAGCGGGCGTTGCATTTATGCGGAGCCCAAGGCTATATGCGGGAGAGCGCGGCGCAGCGGTTTTACCGGGATTGCAAGGTGATGGAACTGGGCGAAGGCACCAGCGAAGTCCAGCGCGAAACTATCGCACGCAGCCTCGGAGGTTAGGAATGGGCGTACGGGAACGCAGGGAACGGGAGCGGGAAGCCAGAAAATCGGCCGTGCTGGACGCGGCGCGGGAGCTTTTTCTAAAGCGCGGTTTTAACGGCACGACGACCAAACAGATCGCAAAGAAATGCGAGCTCTCAGAGGCGACGCTCTTTTTCTATTTTCGCAGCAAGAACGAGATTTTCACGTCTCTACTGTTCGAGGGCATCGAATTCTGGGCCCGGGGGCTGAAGAAAATAGCGGCGCTGGATTTGCCGCCCAGGGAAAAACTCACCCGCATCTGGAAGTTTTACGGCCAGGTCGATGCGGAGCATCCGGAATATTACCAACTCTCCGCCTTTCTGGCGCGCCCCATGGCGACCGCCGACGTCTCGGAGGAAGTCCGGGAGAGCATCAGTCGCCGCTCGGGTGAGAATCTCCGTCAACTGGCGGCAAGCCTTGAGGAC
>JACZSK010000065.1 GCA_022574255.1 Pseudomonadota bacterium | reverse complement strand
GTGAGGATTTCCTGGTAGCCGGTGATCGACGTGTTGAAGCATACCTCGCCGACTGCCCGGCCGGTGGCGCCGGCGCCCCGGCCCCAGAACACCTCGCCCGTGGCCAGCACCAGGGCGGCGTTGGCCGGGCTCGAAAAACCCTTCCCCCGGGATGCGGTCCCGGCGGGGATGACGGGGTTTTTGGCGTCTGTCATGGGCGCGCCTCTATGGGCGGTGGGCGGTGGGCGGTGGCCAGTGGGCGGTGCTGAGTGCGCCGTGCTGAGTGCGCCGTCAAAAGGCTGGCCCTTCATAAGCAATCGGAAATGCCAGGTCAAGCTTCCCGGGGCATAAAAATCGCTTATTTTTCAACGAGTTATTTTGCATCTCCGGGTTGCCTTTTGGGCCGTTTTTGGGTACCTTCATCGCTTCCCGTAAAAACCGGCGGCAACGCACCATGATCCGCGAGCGTCTGACCGACGCCCTCAAGGCTTCCATGAAGGAAAAGAATGAGCGTTCCGTTTCCACGCTCAGGCTGATCCTGGCCGCGCTCAAGGACCGGGACATCGCGGCCCGGACCAAGGGCAACAGGGAAGAGGTGTCGGACGACGAAATCCTGGGCCTGTTGCAGTCGATGATCAAACAGCGCCGGGAATCGATCCATCTTTTCGAGAAAGGCGGGCGCATGGAACTGGCCCAGCAGGAGGCCGAGGAAATCGCCGTCATCGAGGGATTCCTGCCCGAACAAATGTCCGGCGATGAAATGGCCGCCGTCATTTCCGGCATCATCGGCGAGGCCGAAGCCGAAAGCCTCAAGGACATGGGAAAGGTGATGACGGCGCTGAAGGACCAATTCCCCGGCCAGATGGATTTCGCCAAGGCCAGCGCCATGGTCAAGGAGCGGCTGAGCTAAAATCAGAAATCCACCACCAAGGCACAAAGATTTTTTTTCCTATTCCCTTATTCTTCTTCTTGGTGTCTTCGTGGTCAAAGCCCAAGGGCCGGCTGTGGATAGTTTTCTGGATATCGTGTGAACAGCCTCTAAAAACTAGCGCCCCTTTCATCACGCCAAAAAGCGTAAAATAGGCCGATTCGGCCATGCTGCTTTTTAAGGCCGACGTTCCGTCAACGGTCGGGAACACCCATGGCCTTTTCCGAACAGTTCCTGGAAGAATTGCGCGCCCGGGCGGGGCTGGCCGATGTCATCTCGCGCCGGGTGAAGCTCGCCCGCAAGGGGCGCGAGCACTTGGGGCTGTGCCCGTTCCACAAGGAAAAAACGCCGTCCTTCACGGTCAACGAGGAAAAGGGCTTCTATCACTGTTTCGGCTGCGGGGCCCACGGCAGCGTGTTCGATTTCGTCATGGAGACGGACGGCCTGACCTTCCCCGAAGCGGTCGAGAAACTGGCCGGAGAAGCGGGCCTGGAAGTCCCCCGGGCGACGCCGGAGGACCGCGAACGCCAGAAACAGCGGCAGACGCTGTTCGACGTCACCGAGAAGGCCTGCCTGTTCTTCGAGCGCCGGTTACGGATGCCGGAAGGAAAAAAGGCGCTCGATTACCTTAAACGCCGGGGGCTCGGCGACGACGTGATCAAACGGTTCCGGCTGGGCTTCGCGCCCGACGGCCGGGGGGTGTTGAAAACGGCGCTCGCCAAGGACGGCATCCCTGAAAACCTGATGGTCGGCGCCGGGCTGATCATCCAGCCGGAAGATCAAGAGGCGCGGACGGGCCCTGGGGGTTCGGGGGACACCCCCGGCCCCGAGGCCCGGACAGGGACACAAAAACCAAAACGAGAGACCTACGACCGTTTCCGGGGCCGGGTGATGTTCCCGATCACCGATCCCCGGGACCGGGTGATCGCCTTCGGCGGGCGGGTCCTGGAATCCCCGCCGGCGGGACCGGAGACGGACAAATCCGCCGCGCCCAAATACCTGAATTCGCCGGAAACGGCGCTGTTCCAGAAAGGCCGGGTGCTGTACGGCCAGAAGCTGGCTTCCGGCCCGGCCCGCAAGGCGGGCATCGTCATCGTCACCGAGGGCTATACCGACGTCATCGCCCTTCACCGGGCCGGGTTCGAATACGCCGTGGCGCCGCTGGGCACGGCGCTGACCGAAACCCAGATTGGGTTGCTGTGGCGCCTGGCGCCCGAGCCGGTGCTTTGCTTCGACGGGGACAAGGCGGGTGTGCGGGCCGCCGGCCGCGCCCTGGAACGCGCCCTGCCGTTGCTGAAGCCGGGCCATTCGCTGCGCTTTGCCCTGTTGCCCCAGAACGAGGATCCCGACAGCCTGATCCAGCGCGAGGGGGCGGCGGCTTTCGCCCGCGTGCTCGGTGGCGCGCTGAGCCTTTCGGATATGCTGTGGCGGCTGGTCTCTCAAGGCGTCGATATTTCCACCCCCGAGCGCTGCGCCGGGCTGGAGAAGAAGGCATATGACGCCATCGGCCCGATCCGCGACGAAAAAGTGCGTGGATTTTACATGCGGGATTTCAGGGATCGTCTGTTTCAGACTTTCCGGCCAAAGAAAATGCGTCTTTCCGGTCGTTTTGGGCCCACGGGAATGGCGGCGCGGGCAGGGCAGGGCCGCCAGGCTAAATCGAACCTGTTGGTCAGCACGCCGCTGGGCCGTGGCGCCGGTGAAGAGCCGGTTCACAGGCGCATTGAGGAGCTGTTGATGCTCACCCTGTTGAGCCATCCGGCGATTCTGGTGGCGCATCATGAGGATTTGGCGGGACTCGATATGGCCACACCCGAAATGGATCGATTGTGCCGCGCCATTCTGGAGGCAACAGAAAGTGACTCCGGCCTTGATACCGGGCGACTTAAGGACCATTTGGTGGAAAAAGGTTTTGAAGCCCTATATATGCGACTGACGGAATCTGCCTCGCTGAAAAGCGACTGGTTCGCTTGGCCTGAAGCGGCACTTGTGGATGCGGAGAAAGGATGGGTGCAGACCCTGAAGCGCTACCGCAGGATCACCACGCTGCAGAAGGAATACGAGGCACTTGAGGACGAATTGTCGCGCAATACGACCGAAGAATGTTTTTCGCGCCTGATGGCGTTGCAGGAAGAAATGCAGGTAAATTCGGGAAATGAATCCGATCTGGAAGGTTACGGCCTTGCGTCGGAGCGCCCGGTAACTTAAGAGAACTCGGGGATTACGCGGGAAGGATCAGGGGCCGCAGCCCCGGAGCGCAGCCCGATGCAAGAGGGACGCGCTGCACCGCGAAAAAGTATGGCGCAGGATCGGGCGTTGCCTGATCGGCGTATATGTTTGTCTGCCCGGGATGGCCGGGCCACGGAGACTGGCGGGAATGGCGACCAAGACGGCAAAAGCTGAAAAAAGTGGCGGCAAGGCGGCGGCGGAGCGCGCAGAGGCGCCGCTGATCGAATCATCGGAAAAGGCAGTCAAGGAGATGATCGCCCGCGCCAAGAAGCGCGGATACATTTCCTACGACGAACTGAACAAGACCTTGCCGCAGGGCGAGATGCCCTCCGAGAAGATCGAAGATGTGATGACCATGCTGTCCGAGATGGGCATAAATGTGATCGAGGGCGACGAGCCGGATGAGGCTGCCGCGGAAAAGACCACCGACGAATTTCAGGTTACCAAAAAAGCCAATGAAATAGAGCGAACCGACGATCCGGTGCGTATGTATCTGCGCGAAATGGGTTCGGTTGAGCTGTTGTCGCGCGAGGGTGAAATCGCCATTGCCAAGCGCATCGAAGCCGGTCGTCAAACCATGATCGACGGCCTGTGCGAAAGCCCCCTGACCTTCAAGGCTTTGATCAGCTGGGCGGAAGAGCTGAAAGAAGGCAACATGCTGCTCCGGGATATCATCGACCTGGACGCGACCATGGGCAAGGGCCCGAGCACCGAGGGCATCAGCGATGGCACGGGCAACCCGCCTGCCGGGCCGCGGCCGGTTGATATTGCGCTGGCAAGAATTGCAGCCGCCAAAAGGCCGGCGCCGCCACCGGTGGAAGACGACGACAAAAAAGACACCAAGGCCGATGGTGCCGATGGCGAAAACAAGAACACCGAAGAAGAAGACGATGAGGATGCGGATGACGCCACGCTTTCGATTTCCGCGATGGAAGAACTGCTGACGCCCGACATACTGAAGAAATTCAAGAACATTACTTCCACCTACAAGAAATTTGCGCGGCTGCAGGCCATGCGTATTGGCGGCACGGGAAAGAACAGCGGGCTGTCCACATCGCAGGCGCGGCGCTTCAAGAAATTGAAAGACGAGATCATCGAACTGGTCGCCAGCGTCCGCTTCAACAATTCCAGAATTGAGGGGCTGGTCGATCAGTTATACGGCCTGAACCGCAGGCTCTTGTCGTTGGGTGGGCAGTTGCTGCGCCTGGCAGAGAGCCACAGGGTGCCGCGCCGCGACTTCCTCGAGGAATATATGGGGAACGAGCTGGAGAAGAACTGGCTGAATCGGGTTTCCAAGCTTCCCGGAAAAGGCTGGAAACCCTTCGCCAAGGAGGAAGGCGAACGGGTCAAGAATATCCGCGATCAGATTTCCGAGATCAGCCTGGATTCCGGGCTGCAGCTGGGTGAATTCCGCCGCATTGTCCATATGGTGCAGAAGGGCGAGAAGGAAGCGCGCATTGCCAAGAAGGAAATGGTCGAGGCCAACCTCAGGCTTGTGATCTCCATCGCCAAGAAATACACCAACCGCGGCCTGCAGTTTCTGGACCTTATCCAGGAAGGCAACATCGGCCTGATGAAAGCGGTCGACAAGTTTGAATATCGCCGCGGTTATAAATTTTCGACTTACGCCACCTGGTGGATCCGCCAGGCGATTACCCGCTCCATCGCCGATCAGGCCCGCACCATCCGAATTCCGGTGCATATGATCGAGACCATCAACAAGCTGGTGCGCACCTCGCGCCAGATGCTGCATGAAATCGGCCGCGAGCCGACGCCGGAGGAACTGGCGGTCAGGCTGTCGATGCCGCTGGAAAAAGTGCGCAAAGTGATGAAGATCGCCAAGGAGCCGATCTCGCTGGAAACGCCGATCGGCGACGAGGAAGACAGCCATCTGGGCGACTTTATCGAGGACAAGAATGCAATTCTGCCCGTCGATGCGGCGATACACGCCAACCTGCGCCAGACCACGACCAAGGTGCTGGCTTCGCTGACCCCGCGCGAAGAACGCGTTTTGCGCATGCGTTTCGGCATTGGCATGAACACAGACCATACGCTGGAAGAAGTTGGCCAGCAGTTCTCGGTCACCCGCGAGCGTATCCGCCAGATCGAGGCCAAGGCGCTGAGGAAGCTCAAGCATCCTTCGCGCTCAAGGAAACTGCGCAGTTTCCTGGACACCTGAGCCACAGCGGGGACAGGGGGCATCGGGGGCAAGTACAGATGAGTCCGGACACCAAGGTCGATAACTCTTCCGAGCAATCCACGGGTGCGCGCCAGACCGGGGTCTGGCCCGCGCAGCAAATTCGCGACGCCTGTGAAACCGGCATAATCCGGGCCAGGAATCCCCTTGATCCGGCGCAAATACAGCCCGCCAGCCTCGATCTCAGGTTGGGCGAAACCGCATACCGGGTGCCCGCCAGCTTCCTGCCCGGCCCGGCCGCCACGGTGGCCGACAAGCTGGAGGCATTTGGGGCTGAGGCGTTTAGCCTGGAGCAGGGGGCGGTGCTGTGCACCGGAAATGTCTATATCATCCCGCTGCAGGAAAGCCTGGAGCTCAGGAAGCGCATGTCCGGGCTGGCCAATCCGAAAAGTTCGACCGGGCGGCTGGATGTTTTCGCGCGGGTCATTACCGACTTTGGCACCGAGTTTGATACCATCCGCGAAGGCTATCGCGGCCCGCTGTGGCTGGAGGTCGCGCCGCGCTCGTTTGATGTGAAGCTGCGCACCGGGTCGCAGCTGGCGCAACTGCGCCTCAAGACGGGATCACCGCCCTCGACCAGCGCTTCGGTCAAGCGCCTGGATGAGCGCGCGCCAATCATTGCCGCCGAGCCCGGCCAGGCCGATATCAAGGACGGCGCCATTGCGCTGTCGGTTGATGTGGTCGGCGACCCGGACAGTGGCCTGGTTGGCTACAAGGCGAGAAAGGCTTCCGAATATGTTGATGTGGACAGGGTCAATTATTATGACCGCGAGGTCTTCTGGCGACCGGTTTATCGGCCCGATGCTGGCGGCGTGGTTCTCAAGATTGACGATTTTCATATCCTGGCGACCAAGGAGCGCATCGCCGTGCCGTCGGACCATGCCGCGGACATGGTGGCATATGACACGCTGGTCGGCGAGTTCCGCGCCCATTACGCCGGTTTTTTTGATCCCGGTTTTGGCTATGTGAACGAAAAGCGCGTCGGCACGCCAATTGTGCTGGAGGTCCGCTCCCATGAGGTTCCCTTCATGGTCGAGGACGGGCAGATTGTCGGGCGTATGGAAATGGAGCGCTTGTGCGAGCCCACCGACAGCCCCTATGGCAGCGGTATCGGATCATCCTACCAGGGCCAGGGACTGACACTCAGCAAACAGTTCAAGAGCTAGGGTCTTTCTCAAAGCCCCGCGGCGAGCAGTTGCTCGGCAGCGCGGCGGGCACGGCGGGCGGCAATAAGAGCACCGGTCTGCTGAGCCAGGGCGGTGGCGCCTTCCAGCAGCAGCAGCATATGTTCCGCCAGCATGGCCGGCTGCCTGGCTCCGGCTTCGGTGGTGATGTCTTGCAGAAATTCGAACAGCCGGCGCTTGTGGCGTGCAGCGGCGCGGTGCACCGGGTGATCATGGGCGGGAAACTCGGCCGCGGCCTTGGCGAAGATGCATCCCTGAAATTCGGGTTCTCCGAACCAGGCCTCGAAAAGATCGAACAACGCCAACAGACGCTGGGCCGGGGGCAGGGTTGGCTCGGCAATGGATGCGCCGCCCCGCTCCAGCCAGGCCATAACGTCAATGCTTACGCCCTCAATGACCGCCTCTATCAGGATATCCTTGGAAGCGGCGTTGTTGTAAAGCGTCATCCTGGCAACACCGGCCTCGGCGATTATTTCGCTTATGCCGACGGCGTGAAATCCGCGCTGGTAAAACAACCTGCGGGCCGTCCGTAATAGTTTTTCGTATCCGCGTTTGCGTCTCGGTCGCGGCTCTGCCTGTGCCATCGAAGGCTCCAACTATAAAATATAGACCAATCGGTATATTTAATAGCAGTTCGCGTATGGCACCGCAAGGGCCAGGAATGGCAGGTGCAAAATATATATAGATCGAACGGTCTATTTAGAAGCAAGCCGTTCCAGCGCCTCGCCGGAAAGACGAAAAACCGTCCAGTCGTCCATGGCTTCGGCATCCAGGGATTCGTAGAATTCGATCGCCGGGTTGTTCCAGTCCAGCACGGCCCATTCCAGGCGCGCCAGCCCGCGCTCCCGGGCGATCTGAGCGAGTCTTTCCAGCAGACGTTTGCCGATGCCCCGGCCCCGCGCTTCGGGCTTTACGAAAAGGTCCTCCAGATACATCCCCGGCTTGCCAAGAAAGGTCGAGTAATTGTGAAAAAACAGCGCGAATCCAAGGGATTCTCCGTCCCCCGGCGCCTCGCTCCGACCGAAAGCAAGCAGACATTCGGCGAAAGCGTGCTCGCCGAACAATGATGCCCTGATGTCATCAGCGCTGGCGGTCACCTCATGGGTCAGTTTTTCATACTCCGCAAGGTCATTGATGAACGCCATTATCAGGCCTGCGTCGGCTTCGGTGGCAAATCTGATCGAGATATCGCTGTTCATAAGAGGGTGTCCTTGGCGGGCTTCAATACCGGTTGTTAACCGATATCCGCCAACAATAGGGCATGATTTCTGGAATCGGTATATCGCCCGTTCTGCCGGGTCCTGGCCAGGACATTGGCCAGGGCAGTGCTGTGGCTGGCACAGGCCGCACAGAGCAAAGTTCAGATTCGGCGCCATCGAAGCCCGCGGAGGAAAAGGCACGGGAAAAAGCAGAGGAAAAGACAGCGGGCCGGGTGAGCGATCCGGTAACGGTGAAGCCCGACAACATTGGCGGTGAGTCCGCCATTGCGGCGCAAATTGAAGCGAGCCGCCCGGATGCTGACAAGGCGACAGAGAAACCCCGCGAAAAGTCAGGTGACGATACCGATGCCGCCGGTCTTACCGAGGAAGAGCGCGCCGTGGTAAAAAAGCTCGCCGCCCGGGACCGCGAGGTCAGGGCGCATGAATCGGCGCATCAGGCCGTTGGCGGCCCATATACGGGCGCGGCCTCCTTCACCTTCCAGCAGGGACCGGACGGCAGGCGATATGCCGTGGGCGGCGAGGTTCCCATTGATGCAAGCGCCGTACCGGGCGATCCCGACGCTACCATCCGCAAGCTGAGAACCGTGCGCCGCGCGGCGCTGGCGCCCGCAGAGCCATCGGCTCAGGATCGCAGTATTGCCTCCTCCGCAGAGGCTGGCGTGCGTGCGGCTCAGACTGCCAAGCGGGCCGAGGCCACCGAAGAGCGCCGCGAGAGCGCCCCCTCAACGGCATTACAGCAGCCTTCCGGTGAAGTTGAGTCCAGTGAAGCCGGATCAGAAAACAGCGTCAATGCGCAAGAAATCCGCCGCGATATTCAGGCCTGATCATATTCATGCCTGATCGATGCTTTCCCCGGCGAACCATGAAAGATTATCCCTCAGCGTAACAACGCCGCCGATGATGATCAGCGCCGGGCTTTGCAGGCCGGCCTCGGCCACCTTGCCGGGAAGATTCTGCAGGTCGCCGGTAATGACCCGCTGGCCCTCGCGCGTGCCTTTCTCTATGACTGCCGCTGGCGTTGCCGGGTCGGCACCATGCTCGATAAAGGCCGCCGCTATTTCGGACAACGAAGACAATCCCATATAGACGACAACGGTCTGATTCGGCTGGATCAGCGTTTGCCAGTTCAGGCCCAGCTTGCCATCTTTGCCGTGGCCGGTGACAAAAACGCAGGACTGGGCATGGTCGCGGTGGGTCAGCGGAATGCCGGCATAGGACGCGCAGCCCGAAGCCGCGGTAATGCCGGGGATAACCTGAAAGGCGATGCCCTCGCGGGCCAGCTCCTCTATCTCTTCGCCGCCGCGCCCGAACATGAAGGGGTCGCCCGCCTTCAGCCGCAAGACGCGCTTGCCCTCCTTGGCCAGACGCACCAGCAGTTTCGAGATATCCTCCTGCGGCAGGGTGTGGTCCTCTTTCATCTTGCCCACATAAATGCGCGTCGCGTCGCGGCGCACGAGATTGAGGATCCCCTCACCGACCAACCGGTCGTACAGCACAACGTCTGTCTGCTGCATCAGGCGCAGGGCACGAAAGGTCAGCAAATCAGGGTCGCCCGGACCCGCGCCCACCAGATAGACTTCGCCCACCGGCGGACTATCGGCACCCTCGGCGGCTTCCGTCAGCATCTTGTCCAGCAGGCTCTCGGCGGCGCGGTCCTGGCCCGAGAACAGATATTCGGCGACCGGACCGGTAAGAAAGGCCTCCCAGAACCGCAGCCGTTTTCCGGCATCGGGGATGGCCTTGTAAACGCGGTCACGCTGGGCGCCGGCAAAGCGCGCCAGTCGCCCGTAGGCCGCGGGAATTGCTGATTCCAGCCGCGCCTTCAAATGCCGCGTCAGAAGGGGTGCGGCGCCGCCGCTGGATACAGCCGCCAGCACCGGTGTGCGATCAACAATGGCCGGCATGATGAAATCACAAAGGTCCGGGCGGTCGACCACATTCACCAGCACGCCGGCCTCGGTGGCCAATGCGTGCAGACGCTCGTTTGCCGCGGCGTCTTCGGCGGCGCCGTATGCGATGGAGCAGCCGGCAAGGTCTTCGGTCGTCACCGGACCCGGCCGGTGGTCAATTTCTTTTTGCCCTTCCAGGCGGGCGAAGTCTTCCATTAATTCAGGCGCAATAACCGTGACCCCGCAGCCCGCGCGCAGCAGCAGTTCGGTCTTGCGCGCCGCCGCCAGCCCACCACCAAGCACCAGCGCACGGCGGCCCTTCAGGTTAAGGAATATGGGCAGATGATCCATGTCTCAAATAACTCGGCTGGTTCAGGAGGGGGCGTCTTTTGCCCAGTCGCCGAGGGCCGACCCCAAACGGCTGGCGCTGCCCGGGTCCAGGTCCATGACGGTAAAGCGATTGCCTTCGCGGATGCGCAGGCGCAAGACCCGCGTGCCGTTTTCATATTCGATGTTCTCCAGAATAATCTCACGGCCATAGGGGACCAGGAACTTATCCAGGCGGGTCGCGGTCTCGCTGATGGTTCCTTCGTTCATTTCTGGCCTCCACCGAAAGGCGATGCCCGGCCCTCGCTAAAGGCGTTCTCCAACTGCCATTGCCAGTTGCGGGGAGTATCGCGGTAGTCGGGCTTCACATCGAAATTCAGGAACAACATATGTTCTGACGTAATACCGCGCACCGCTTGCAGCAATTGCGGAAAAGATGTGACGTCGGTGTTGCCGATGATGATTTCACTGATATTGATCTGTACGGTTCTCATTGTTCCAGCCCTGGTCAGTATGTTCCCTTGATCCGGTCTAAGAAGCGCGCCCGGTATACCAGGCGCGCCGCTGCGGGATCGTCTTCGAAAGCGGTTCTGTTATGTAGCACATTGTTCGAAATCAGCCCCTGGCCAGCGCACAACCGGTAGCGGATGACCGGTCCGTCGTCGCTCTCCAGCAGCGAAAGCAGAAAATCGATCGCATTCCTGGTGGTCTTGTCCTCGCGCCACTGAATATTGCGCTTCCTGGCGGTGAAGCGCATATGCAACGCATTTGTCTGCCGGTCGACCAGGAACACCGGGCCTGTCCGTGCCGGGCGAATTCTCCCCCCCGCACCGTTGCCCTCGCCCAAATTAGCCGGGATGGTCATGCAGCCGGGATGCATCAGCGCCGCGATGAAGTCCGGGTTTTCGTCGCGCAGGCGGATATAGGCGATCTCGTGATCCAGGATGGCGTTCTCGCCACCGCTCGCGGCAGGCCGCGCGCAATGCAGCACAACAGCCCGAATCAAATGACTGGCGTCGTTGTAATATCCGTCGGAATGCCAACCCAACCGGTTGCTGGAATAGGGGATGTAGGCCGTCCGGGTTCCCTTGTCGGCGACACGCAGCGCGGTTACACCGTTGTCGTCGGACAGCAGATGCTTGTCCAATCGGCTCAGGCCAAAATGCGCCGCGAAAGCGCGAATCGAATCACTGTCGAACTCTTTGGCATTATCGTCGGCGCCGGCTTCATAAATGGCCATGTTGGCCCGGCGGCAGGAATCGGTGATGTTCTTTATTTCGCCAGAAGTCGGCGCGGCGAAGTCGTTTATCCGAACCAGAAGGTCTCTGGAATGTCGTGGAAATCCAGCCAGCTTTTCTTCCCGCCAGGTTTTATAAGCCGTCGAATCGGACAAATTAAATGGGCCGTCCACAGGCTCCGGCCGATCAAAATCCGAATCGGCAGGCTTTCCGGATTGGGCTGCCAGCGCCGATTTCAGAGTATTTTGGTCTGATTTCTGCATTCGAGAGATCGGCTCCAAATTTCTGATCGTATGTGCGCTTGCCGCGAGCAGGTTTCGGGTCACTCGATTATCAGAAAAATCGCGCTAATTTTCCCGGTGACAGCGCGTTATATGGGATCGGCCCACTATCGAAACTATATGTTTCTTTCGGGAGTGGTAATCCTGTAAATCTTATATTATAAAAATCGAATATACATTATAAGATAATATGTTGTTTGTGGAGAAGGTCGATACTGAACCATTTATGGGGGCCTGTAAGGTTCAGTAGGGCTCGACTGATCTGACGCATTGGCTTGGCGTGTAAAGCCGTCGCAATGGGAAATTCCAAGGGGACTAAAATGGCCAAGAAATCACACAAGACGCCGCTTCTTGACGAGTTGGAAGACGGCCCCTGGCCCAGCTTTGTCACCGGCCTGAAGCGCTTGGCTGATGACGGCGACAAGCCATCCGCCAACATGATGAAAGACCTTCTCGGCCAGTTGGAGAAGTCTTACGAAACCCGGACCGGTTATTGGAAGGGCGGAACGGTCAGCGTTTTTGGTTATGGCGGCGGCGTGATTCCGCGTTTTTCGGAGGTCGCCGAGGAATTCCCGGATTCGTCTGAGTTTCACACCTTGCGGGTGCAGCCACCCGCGGGCATGCATTACTCAACAGACCTGCTGCGCAACATGTGCGACATCTGGGAAGAGTATGGCTCGGGCCTGATCGCCCTGCACGGCCAGTCCGGCGACATCATGTTCCAGGGCTGCACAACTGAAAATGTGCAGAAGGCTTTTGACGCCCTGAACAAGATTGGCCTGGACATGGGCGGCGCGGGCCCGGCGCTGCGTACCTCAATGAGCTGCATCGGTCATGCCCGCTGCGAGCAGTCCTGTTATGACGAGTCGCGGGCGCACCGCAGTGTCATCAATAACCTGCTGGACGAAATGCATCGCCCGGCTCTGCCCTATAAATTCAAATTCAAATTTTCCGGTTGCCCCAACGATTGCGTCAATGCCATCCATCGCTCGGACTTCGCGGTAATCGGCACCTGGCGTGACGATATGCAGGTCGACCAGGAAGAAGTGAAGAAATATGTCGCCAAGGTGGGGCGCAAATATATGATCGACGCGGTCATATCAAACTGCCCGACACGGGCGCTGAGCCTGAACGACGACGATACGCTCGATGTTGATAACCAGAGCTGCGTGCGCTGCATGCATTGCATAAATGTAATGACCAAGGCCCTGTCGCCAGGCAAGGATCGCGGTGTCAGCATATTGATGGGCGGCAAGCGGTCGCTGAAAATCGGCGACCAGATGGGCACCGTCGTAATTCCCTTCATGAAGCTGGAGAGCGACGAGGACTTCGAAAAGCTCAACGAGCTGGCCGAGACCGTGGTCGAGTTCTTCGCCGAGAATGCGCTGGAGCACGAGCGCGTCGGCGAGACCATCGACCGCATTGGCATGGCCAACTTTCTGGAGGGCATTGGCGTTGACGTTGATCCCAACATGGTCAGCCACCCCAGGACCAGCAGCTATGTCAATACCGACGACTTCAACGAAGAAGCCGAGAAATGGTTTGCCCGCAAGAAGGCCAAGGATGCGATGGCATCCAAATCAGCCGATGTCGCGGCCGAGTGATTGGCGAGCCTGAAAAATAAGAAAACCGGACGATAGGAGTAGGCGATGAACAAAGCCGTCCAGCCGCGCAGGGCCGATGAGACCGGGGTCATGGACCCCATGCCCCAGATGCATCCACTGATGCGCAAGAATTACGGTCAGTGGAAATGGCATGACCGGCCGCGCCCGGGCGTGTTGCGCCATGTGGCGCACGGCGGCGACCAGATATGGACGGTGCGCGCCGGCACCCAGCGCCAGATGGATGTTCATACCATCCGCAGAATCTGTGACATTGCCGACCGCTATGCCGATGGGCATCTGCATTTCACCTCGCGCAGCAATGTGGAATTTATGGTCGATGCCGAGGCCAAGGTCGAGCCGCTGATAAAGATGCTGGGGGAAGCGGGTTTCCCGGTGGGCGGCACGGGCAATTCCATGTCGATGATTTCACATACCCAGGGTTGGCTGCATTGCGATATTCCGGGTACGGACGCTTCGGGCGTGGTGAAGTCGCTGATGGACGAATTGTATCATGAATTCACCCATGAAGAGATGCCCAACCGGGTGCGCATGACCACATCCTGCTGCCAGATAAATTGTGGCGGCCAGGGCGATATTGCGATCAACGTGCAATATACCAAGCCACCGAAGATCAACCATGATCTGGTGGCCAATGTCTGTGAGCGCCCCGCCGTGGTGGCGCGCTGCCCGGTGGCGGCTATTCGGCCCGCCATGGTCAACGGCAAGCCATCGCTGGAGGTGGACGAGAAAAAATGCATCTGTTGTGGTGCCTGCTATCCGCCCTGTCCGCCAATGCAGATAAACAGCGACGAATCCACCAAGCTGGCGATATGGGTGGGCGGAAAGCATTCCAACGCCCGCTCGAAGCCAACCTTCCACAAGCTGGTGGTCGCCGGGCTGCCCAATAATCCGCCGCGCTGGCCCGAAGTTACAGCCGTCGTCAAAAAAATCCTCTATGCTTACAAGGATAATGCGCGGGACTGGGAGCGCATGGGTGAATGGATTGACCGGATCGGCTGGCCGCGCTTTTTCGAGATGACCGAACTGGCCTTTACCAAGCACCATATTGATGACTGGCAGGGTGCCCGGAGCAGCCTGAACGCGTCGGCGCATATCCATTTCTAGGCGGGTCGCGGTTTTCAGCCCGGGGCAGGGGCGTAAGTGACGAGGATTTGTAAATGAAGTTCGGCATATTGGTGAACGAAGGCCCCTTTACCCACCAGGCCTCGGATTCCGCCTATCGTTTCGTTCTGGCGGCGCTGGAAAAAGGGCACGAGATATACCGCGTGTTTTTCTATCATGACGGCGTTAACAACGCGAACAAGCTGTCGGAGCCGCAGAGCGACGATCGCGACCTGGTCAAGCTGTGGTCCGCCCTGGGAACAGAGCGCGAGATTGATCTGGTGGTATGCGTGGCTGCGGCACTGCGGCGCGGCGTGAAGGATGATATTCTGGCCGAAGGCTTTCGCATTTCCGGGCTGGGGCAGTTGATCGAGGCGGGGGTCGAATCCGACCGGCTGGTTGTTTTTGGTGATTGACGAAGAGGGCGAGATGGACGATTTCGACGAATTTGATGGAGACGGGCCAGAAGTCGTAAAACGCTTCATGTATGTGAATCGCAGGGCCCCCTATGGCACCGTCTATGCACTCGAATGCCTGGAGACAATTCTCATCGCCGCCGCCTTCGAGCAGGATGTCAGCGTTGTCTTCATGGACGACGGGGTCTATCAGCTGAAAAAGGACCAGGATACCGCGGCGATCGGCATGAAGAATTTTTCGCCTACTTATCGGGCCCTTGAGGGCTACGAGGTTGAGAAGCTTTATGTTGAGAAGGAATCGCTGGAGGAACGCGGCCTGACCGCCGAGGATCTTGTTGTCCCGGTGAAAGTTTTGAATTCCGCTGAATTGCAGGAAATCATGGCCGCGCAAGACGTGGTTTTGAGTTCGTGAGGAAATATTGATGCTGCATATCGTCAACAAATCGCCCTTCGAGAGAAACGGCCTGAAGAGTTGCCTGAGGCTGGCGAAGCCCGGCAGCGCCATTTTGCTGATCGAGGATGCGGCGGTCGCGGCAGTCGCGGGATCAGCGCCTGCCAAAGACATCGCCGCCCGCATGGGCGATTTTTCCTTTTATGTTTTAGGCCCAGATATCGACGCGCGGGGACTGGGCGACAAGGAACTGGTCGATGGCATAAAGGTCGTTGATTACGGCGGATTCGTCGATTTAACGGTCGAGCAGGATACTTGCCAGTCTTGGCTTTGAGCATTTTGTGTAGAGTACGGGCCGCTTGAACAAGCGAGCGTAAGGAAGAGGACAGACCATGAGCTATATGTATAACGGCACCGAAATCGCCGCCGACGAGGAAGGCTATATCACCGAAATCAGCCTGTGGAACAAGGATTTAGCGGAACTGATCGCTCAGGACGAAAACATCGACATGAGTGACGATCACTGGGAAGTAGTGAATTTCCTGCGTAACTATTACGAGGAATATCAGATTGCCCCGGCGGTTCGCGTTCTGACCAAGGCGATCAAGAAATCATTGGGCCCGGAGAAGGGCAACTCAAAATATCTTTACGAGCTGTTCCCCTACGGCCCGGCAAAGCAAGCCTGCAAAATAGCCGGCCTGCCAAAACCGACCGGCTGTATCTAGGGTCCGGATTATCCGGATAACGGGGTGGCGAGAGCACGGCCGCCGGGGCGGCGGGAGACAGCAGGACGATGCTGACCGTAATCTTTGCGATATTGTTATATGCCGCTGCCGGCGTGCTGGTCGTGGGCGTGGCCTATAAGATTGCGCAATATGCCCGAACCCCGGCACCATTGAAAATTCCCGTCACACCGGCGCCGACTACCCGTGGCGGCGTTGTGCTGCGTATGTTGCGGGAAGTGGTTCTGTTTGAAAGCCTGTTCAAAGCCAACAAATGGACATGGTTG
>JACZSK010000165.1 GCA_022574255.1 Pseudomonadota bacterium | reverse complement strand
GGGCATAGGTTCCGGCCAGGGCCATGAGGGCGTCTGGATCATCGGGATAGAGGGCGACGGCGCGCGCGGTCAGCCGATCACGGACTTCGAGATCCCGGGTCAGGATTGCCGCCGTAACGACTACCTTGGGGGAGTCAGGGCTATACTCAAGAGCTTTAGCCAACGCCGCCTCACTCAACCTGTCGAGTTCATCCTGGCCATAGCCGGTGGTGTGTGGGGGCCGGTTTATGCCGCGGTAGAGTTTGGCGAGCAGGGCCCAGGCCTCGGCAAACCGGGGCTCGATCTCAACCGCCTCGCGCAACAGGGGCAGAGCGGACAGGGTGACCTTCTGCATTCCCTGATTGCCGAGAAATTCAGCCTGCAGATAAAGTCCGTAGGCCCCCGGGTCCCTGGCCGCCGCGGTCAGGTGTGGGGCGCCGTTGCCCGCGTCCCGGGACAGATCGAGTGCGCTGGCCACGGATTGCGCGATGTCGCGCCGAAACTCGGCCAGATTCAGCTCCGGCTCTGAATAGGTGCGGGTCCATAACTCGGTCGCCCTTACGGCGTCGAACAGCTGTACCGCCAGACGGATCTTGCCGTCCGGCTGCTCGATGCTGCCCAGCAGCAGATAAGAGACCTGCAGGATATCAGCGATTTCCTCGGGACTTGTGTTCTTGTCGCGAAAATAATTCGCCGATTTCTCGCCACTTATCCTGAGCCTGGGAAAAGCCATCAAGGCGGACCGCGCCTCTTGCGAGAGGCCATCCGCCAGATAGTCGTTTTCCCGATCCCCGGCGTTGGCGAAGGGCAGGACAGCGATCGGGATTGTCGCAACAGGCGCCGGCTGGCCGTTGCCTTCGAATTGCTGGGCGGTCACCCAGACAACGGCCATCAGCGCCACCGCGGCGCCAATCGCGGCCGCCGGCCGCAGCCGCCGGCTGATCAGCGAATCGGCGCGCGCCCAAATCCATCTCGCCAGAGGAAGGGGCTGTGCCGAATAAACCGGAACCGACTGCTCGATACCGCGAAATTTTTGATTGCCGAGAAAGCGGAACTCAACACGGGAGTCTTCCTTCACTTGCTCCCGCACCACTCCGGAAAGATAGACATCGCCGGGTTCCGCGTGTTGGGCCACGCGAAGGGCGACGCCAATGGCCGGACCAAGGTGCCTGTCGCCATCAACCATGATGTCGCCGGTGTGCACGCCGAGGCGGAACAGGGCAAGCGACCGGGTCTTCGCGGCGGTTGCCGTTCCCGTTCGCGGCGCAATTCTGCTCTGGATCGATTTTGCCGCGCGCAGACCGGCCAGCGCATCGGGAAATCTGGCAATGATGCTTTCGCCGGCTTGCCCGATGATGGTGCCGCCGTGGTCGGCCACGGCTTTTTCAATAGCCCTGATGCCGGCTCTCAGTGCTTTCAGCGTGCCCGAGGCGTCGGCCATCATATCGCGGGAATAATCGCTTACAACGACCGCCATGAGACCAACATCGCGCATATTGCGGGGGGGTTCCGAGACCGCCCCGGAGGTGCCGGCACTGCGCTCCAGAAGCCCTTCCGGAGCATCGAACATGAGCCGCTTTCCGCCAGGCTCGCTGTCATCTTCTGGCGGCGCCGCCAATGATGCCAATGCAGCCATGTCGTAGATTTCGATCTGCCGGCGGTTGATGCGAAACAGAATGCTGTCCTCGGCCGCCGCTGCTTCGGCCCGCCGTGGCCCCCAGTCCAATACGGCGACCTCGCCGAATACCTCGCCTGCCTCTATGGTTCCAACCGTCATTTCACGGCCATCCTCGTTGCGGATGGTCTTCGTGATGCGGCCTGACAACACCCCCCAGACCGCATCTGCCGGGTCGCCCTGCCGGAAGAGAATTTCGCCGGCGCGGGCGCTCGTCTTCTCCGCGGCTGCGGCAATTTTGCCGAGCAATGACCGGTCGAGCCCGGCAAAGAGCTCGCTCTGTGCAATCACATTCAGGATTTCGCCAGTCATTCCGCCCCACCACCGATGCCGCAGAGGCCTTGTGCAGTCGGGGCGTCAGCGGCCCCGGAGTCGCATCGATCATAGTACCATGATTTTTTTGTGAATGTGCGCGCGCGCACAGATGAGAAATGCAGTTGGGGGTAGGCTGCAATCGATCGAAAACACAACAGGGCGTACGGCGGCAATATTTCTTTCAGCGCGCCAGGCGCGGAGGTCGATAAGGATATCAACTGATCCATTTTCCGCGGGTCTGAATGCAGAACGCGAGTCACTTAGAGAGAACAAATGGCTCGAGATGAAATCAAAGGCAAATTTTGCAGAGGGTAAAAAGGGAGGGTAAAAAAATGGCGTCGCGCGTATTTCTGTTTCTCATAACCGCTCTGGTGGCCGTGGCTCTGGTCGAGGCCGGCGGTATAATCCTGGCTCCGGATGCGGCCATGGCCGCGCCATCCGACCCCTGCAAGGGCAAGAAAGCAGACCGCCCGCCGGAATGCGATGGCGGTGGCGGCGGCGGCGGGGGTGGTGCTGTGCAGACTTGCGAGGAGGTGTTTGGCGCCACCAGCGGTCCGATTGGCCTCTGCACCTGCTCCTTTGATGTCCAGACCAAGAATACAACCACCAGCACGCCGCCCAGTTTCGCTTACACGCTGCAGGGTGATTGTGAAACGGATACCATGCTGGTCGTGCCGGTCTTCGGCAGCCTTTTGGGCACCGGCTTTACGTTGACCGCCGTGGACGGTGCGGCCGGTTTTTCCGGCAGCGCGGTGCTGACCAACGAAGGTTACCGGGCCGTCATTCAGAACCTGACGGTCAATATTGATACGGTTGCGGCCAGCGCCTGTGCCGGGTCGCTGCAGGCGGGGATTCTTTATTCCATCACCAACGGAACGCCGCCCATAGACCCCCTGCATCCAGCGGTTCGCCTGGAAGTGCGCAATAATGTTATCAAGTCTGAAGCCGGCAGCGGAGCGGTCTGCCGTGGCATAGAGGCCACGCGGACGGCTGACCCCGCAGCTTTTGTCGACCGTTTTATCCGGGTCAACGGTAATGAAATATGGCCGGATTCCTATGCCGAAACCGGCATTCTGGTGCGCGGCTTCGGGCCCAGCGACGCCACGGGCAGCGAAATCACTGCCTCCAGCAATACCGTATTGCAAGGGACGGGAGGCTCGGCGACGGCAATGCAGATCGGGCCTGCCACGGCGAATACCGTCGTGATGCAGAAAAACCTGCTCGCGGCGGCCCCTGGCGGCGCGGGCCTGGCCGTATTTGGCGAGGCATCCGCTCCCGACCTTGAGATCAGCGTTGTTCGCAACAGCGTCACTGGCGGCATGTTCGGCATTGTGGTTGATGGTAATGTCGCGGCCAGCGATATTACCGGCAACTCGCTGACCGGTGATCCGGCGAACATGGGGGATATCGCGATCTGTGACGACAGCCTGGCGCCCCTTGACCGGCGCAACAAAAGCACCGGTTACGACATTGCCCTCGGGGCGCTCGACTGCTCGCTGGCCGCGGTGCCGGCAAGCTAGAGCAATTACCGGGTGGGACTGTGTTGGCTGTGGTACAGCCCTCACCGGCAATA
>JACZSK010000064.1:6035-16487 GCA_022574255.1 Pseudomonadota bacterium | reverse complement strand
CGGTGACCAGTATGGCAAAACCATACGGGGTCGCTTTGCCGAATCCGTTGAGCGGCATGTCGACGACCTGCTCAGCGGGCGGCAGACGCCACGGGTCCTGGAGCATATCGCGAAAACCGATGGGCCGATCTTTGCGCCCCTGAGCGTAACCTGAGGACGGGAGCCATGACCGAGCTGACGCTTGACGCGTTAAATCAGGATGTAAAGGCCTTCGGTGACCGCCAACTGGCGTTCATGCGGTCGGAAAACCGCGCCTTGCTGCGCTCCATCCTGTTTGACGTGCCACGGCGATCCTCGATCGGCTGGCGGTGTATTTACGATGCCGCGCCCGGCCTGCTTCGCCAACTGGTGGAGCTGATATCGCCGGAAGAAATTGGCAGGCGCATGCGGCAGCTATGTTCGCGGCCTTACTATCTGCAGCTTTCCATCCTTATGTGCAGCTATCTGGGGGCGCGCCAGCAGCTTCTCCTGGACGCCGGCCTCAGCCCGGGCCAGCCATTCAAAGGCGAGAAGGTCGAGGATGCGCTGTTCATCATCGACTTCTGGCACCGTGCCTGCGGGGCCTACCGGTCCGATGGGCTCCATTTTCCCGATCAGGGCAACGATGCGCAGCCGATCCTGCCAATGGAAACCGTCGACCAGTTGAACAGCCAGCTTGAATTGGCGACCGCAAGCAGCCACCACAGGCTTCGCCGCCTGGCCGCAACCCTGGAACTGTACACATTCATTCTCCACGGCGAGCAGCGCGACGGACTGTTTGCCCACGGCCCCTATGATGCCGGTGGGGGAGAGCAGATCGTGGTGTTGGAGTTTACCGACCTGCAGAACGATTTCATGCCCTGGGCCGCTACCGAAGCCCGCAACCCCTATCCCAACTTGGCCCTGGTGCGGCGACTTAAGGGGGCGCACCCGCATTTTGACGTCTTCGGCAGCGTCCGCTGGGAAGAGAGCGATCTTGAGCCCCATATCCTGGCTGAGGGACTGTTCACGCGGACCGCGGGCGATGAAATCGTTCCGCTGCCTCTTGATGAAGTGGGGCAGATTGAAACCTGCGCCGCCGATGCCCAGAATGAGTTGTTCCTGAAGGCCGCAGAATGGTCGCCCCGCTACAAGGCCGAATACGGGGTTTACCTGTTCGCCAATCATCTGCGATCGTTCTTCGAACTGGTATCGCCTGGTGGTGAATGGGATGAACGCATTCGCTCTGCGTTCGAGGCCGCCGCTTCACCGGTGTTGGGGCCAATGCTGGAGCGCGACGAGCCGCCTTCAATCTGGAACTTTATGGCCACCACCGACGGCGATCTGTACTGGCCTTTCGCTGGAGAAAATTGATGCAAGGAATGCCGCGACAGAAGGAATGCAGCAAATGATCAAGATCGGGCAAGGGAATTTGACCTCGGGTGGTGAATGCCAGGGCACACTCCGCGTCGTCGAGGATGTCGCCGATGTGCTGCGCCTGATGAAAGAGGACCTGGTTGATGTGATACTGTTCACGCGGTCCGCTTCGGTAACCGCCGTGACGCCGCTTTTCCCCAAGATCAAGGGCGTGATCTGCACCCAGGGGGGCGCGACCTCGCACCTGGCGATTGTGGCCCGCGAGTTTGACCTCTGCTGTGTCATGGGAAGCGAGATCGATTACCAGGGTGAACTGGAAGGCAACAGCATAAGCTTTAATCAGGAGGGCGAGATTTTCGCTGAAAAATGATGCCGCGCGAAAACACCAAATACCGGGCACTCCGCACGAAGGTACTACTGAATCTCGGCTTTCCCGAACTCGCCGAAAAGTATGCCCGTCTGCCCTGCGACGGGGTCGGCCTGATGCGGGCCGAATTCCTGGCTCTGTCGCTGGGCGTACATCCGCGCAAAATGATCAGTGAAGATGGCGGCGAAGGCTTCGTTACTTTCTTCGCCGATCAGATTTCGAAAGTGGCGGAGGCGTTTGCTCCACGCCCCGTGTTTTACCGCACGCTGGATCTGAAATCGAACGAATACGCCGGCCTTGAAGTGGGCGCCGATTACGAGGAGCAGGAAGAGAATCCGATGCTGGGGCTCCGCGGCTGCAGCCGTTATCTGGACGACGTCGAAAGCTTTAAGCTTGAGTTGCAGGCCTTGAAGCGCGTGCTGGATTGCGGTCAGCATAACATCCGCATGATGCTGCCCTTTGTGCGTTTTCCAAGGGAAATTGTGCAATGTCGGGAGTGGATCGAGCAGGCGGGCCTGTTTGAATATCCCGGGTTTGAGCTGTGGATGATGGCGGAAGTACCTTCGAACGTTTTCCTGATCGACGAGTTCCTGCCGCATGTTTCCGGCGTCTCCATCGGCTCGAATGATCTGACGCAGCTGGTTCTCGGCATTGATCGTGACAGCCGCAAACTGGCTGATCAGTTCGATATGCGGGAACCGGCGGTCCTCGCCGCGATCGAGCAAATCGCTGCGGCTTGCCGAGCTCGCGGCGTACCCGTATCGATCTGCGGCGATGCACCATCGCGCCACCCGGAGATCATAGACAAGCTGATCGGCTTCGGGCTGAGCAGCTTTTCGGTATCCGCAGAGGCATTTGAAACCACGGTGTCCGCAGTGGCAGAGGCCGAAGCCCGGCGGGGCATGGTGGGTCATTCACGCTCCAGCGGATCCGGAGGAAGTTAATTCATGTCATCACTCACCCTGCAGGACGAATTCATTCATCAGACCGGGGAAGAAGATACCTGGAGAGAAGCCTTCTATTTCGATTTCGTTGACGCGGAATCCGGCCTGTCCGGGTTCGGGTATGCCGGTGTCCACCCGAATCAGGAAACCGGTGACGTCATGTTTGCGCTGTGGAAGAATGACATCCTGCTGGCGCGCTTTCTGGTATGCGATTTCAACATCCCGAGAAATATTGGCGAGGAAAGGATGGGTTTCGGCCCCCTGCATTTTAGCCCCAAAGAGCCCTTCAAGACCTGGGATATCTACTTTGATGACGGGCACTGCCGGCTTGACCTGACATTTGAGACGATCCACCCGGCATATTTCTGGGCTGACTCCGAGGCCACCCTGGCAGACACAAAAAGCCACCACTACGAACAGCAGGGACGTTATACGGGCCGTGTTCGCGTCGGCGAGACCACATACGAGGTGAACGGTGTTGGCGTGCGCGATCACGCCTGGGGCTGGGGAGCGCGAGCGGGGATCAAATGCTGGCTATGGGCGTCGGCACAATTCAGCCCCGACTTTGCCTTCAATGTCTTTCAGGTCGCCCTGGCCGACGGCCGCGAAATTCAATATGGCTATATCTATCGCGGCGATGAGAATTTCTTCCTGGCGAGCGCCCGGCTGGAAGCCGAGTATTCTGCAAAGGGCAAGGCCCCTGCCGCGTTTCGTGCAGACCTGGTGAGCCGGTCTGGCGAGAAGTTGTCGGCCACTGCCCGCATCATCAACGCTTTCAACACCTCCTTCCAGGAACGGAACAAGCAGGGCTATCACTTCTTCTGCGCCACCGAATATGACTGCGAGGGACTGAAGGGTTACGGATATTCAAATTTCCACTGGCGCGAGGATCGTTTTCGTCCGGAAATCTGGACGGTCGACCAGGAAGAGTAGGCAGCCGGCACCCGGATACATCCCGGGATACGGATCTTGCAATTGCCCGGAAGTTGTAGGGGAGAGGAGGAGACAGCATGAGGATTGGCTACCTGATCGACACCAACAAGGGGGGATATGATCAGCCTCTTCCAACGCCTGAAGATGCGGCGGCAACCCTCGATGCCATGATTGAGGAGGGCGTTCTTGCCGAACAGGCAGGGTTCCACTCGATCCAGGTGCCGGACCGCCATGGCCGCAGCGAATCTTACTTCGGATCGCCCCTGAATTTACTGACCATACTGGCTGCCAAGACCGAGAAAGTGGCGCTGGGGGCCTACTGCCTGGTCAACCCGCTGTACCATCCCATGCATATCGCCGAACAGTGTGCCATCATTGACAATATCTCCCGCGGCCGCCTCTACATGACCTGGGGCCGCGGTTATCATGCGGGTTATTTTGGCCAGTTCGGCATTCCCGAGGGACGCATGCTCGGGCGTTTCCTCGACAGCGTCCGCCTCATCGAAAAGGCGCTTGAGAGCAAGGGCAGGCGCTTCGACTGGAACAGCGATTTCTATCAGGTCCGCGGCGGCATGATATCGCCCGACTGCTATCAGCAGCCGCGTTTCCCCTTTTGGGGGGCGGGGCAGTTGCCGGCAGCCATAGAGCGCTGCGGCACATACGCCGAATCCTGGACCTGCGACCAGTTCCCGATCCTGCGCGAAGTCTGGGAGGAGCAGGCCGGCGCCTACCGCGCCAAGGCCGAAGAATATGGGAAGAAGCCGTTCATTGTGTTGATGCGCGACGGCTGGGTGGCAGACAGCTTCGAGCAGGCGGTCGAAGAGTTCGGCTCTCATTACGTTGCCGAAATGCGATTCTACTGTGAACAGGGTATCCTGGCCCACCACCCCGATTTCAGTTCACCCGAGCAGATCACGGTGGAGGCGGCACGCGAGCATATCGTGGTCGGCTCTCCCGAACAGTGCCGGGAGCGGCTCGAGTGGTATCACGAGGAGCTGGGTGTTGATTACTTTACCATCCGTTTCCGGATGGTCACCGGCCCGTCGCTTGAAGCCACCCGCGACCAGATCCTCCGCTTTGGCGAAGAAGTGGTGCAACCTTTGCACAGGAAATATCCTGCCATCGATCATCCGGCGATTCCCGCCGCCTGTCGCTGGTAGGGCCGGAGATTATTGAGAAGAGCGCTTATTCACAGGAGCAATAATGGCCAAACCCAGAATAACCTACCGCGGCGTCGTCTATCCCTGGGAATGTGATACCATGGGCCACTTCACAACGCGGAACTACATGGTCATGTTTGACAATGCCGGCTGGCATTTTCTCCATGAGATTGGTTACGACCCTGACTTCATAAGCGAGAGGAAAATAGGCTGGGCCGATGTCAGTCATCACATCGAATATCTCAAGGAAGTGCATGCCGGCGCGCTTTTGGTAATCGAGAGCAAGCCAGTTCGTATCGGCGGCAAATCGGTCGAGTATCAGCTCGAAATGAAATCGGTAAAGGGCGACGAAATTTACGCCAGATTGACGGCGGTTACCGTGCAGTTCGACCTGGAGAAGCGCTGTGCCATACCGGTACTTGACGAGATACGCGAAAAGGTGGTGGCGTGGATCGGTGACGCCGCATAACAAACAACGGACCCGGGCAGGTTGGAAAAAATATTAAATATCGAAGAGGCCGCCACCCTGGTGAGCGATGGCAGCACCATTGCTCTGGGCGGTCTTTCGATGAACTCCCTGCCCATGGCGTTGGTGCGCGAACTCATTCGCCAGGGCAGGAAAGACCTGACCGTGGTCGCGATCGTCAATGGCATGGCTGTTGACTGGCTGGTCGCTGCAGGTTGTGTGCGGCGCCTGATCACCGGACTGATCAGTTTTGAAGGCCTGGGCCTGGCGCCGAACTTCCGCCGGGCCGCCGAATCCGGGCAGATCACAGTAGACGAATATTCGGAATTTCTGCTGATCGCCCGGCTGCGCGCCGCCGCCACAAACCTTCCATTCATGCCGACCAAAGCCGGTCTGGGGACCGATATTCTCGCCCTTCATCCCGAGACCACCCGGCTGGAAAAAGACAGCGTGACGGGGGAGCCGTATGTCGCCTGTACGCCGCTGCCCGTGGACGTTGCCATTGTCCATGCCCACGCGGCGGACAGGCTCGGCAACGTAAGGGTCGATCCCAAGCTGCTGTGGATGGATAACGAAATCGTCAACGCCGCCGGGAAAACGATTGTCACGGTCGAGAGCATCATTCCGCACGAGGATTTCGTTGCCGAGCCGCATCGCACCACCTATCCCAGATTTCTCGTCGATGCAGTTGTCGAGGTTCCGTGGGGCGCCTATCCAACGTCATGTTTTCCCATATACACGCACGACAAAGAGTTTTTCTCTGCCTACTCGGCGGCGGCAAGGGAGCCAGAACAGTTTCAGGCATTCTGGTCCAAACGCGTTGCCGACCCAGACACGCACGCTTCTTTCATCAAGGCGAATGGCGGGGACGCAGCCATGACGCGCATACAGAGGAGGGATGTGTGAGCAGAGAGATCGTCGGCGCGGATTATACCATCGACGAGTTGATGGTGGTGACCCTGTCGAGACAGTTCGACAATTCGACCCGGGCATTTAACGGCGCCGTATCTTTTATTCCGGTATGTGCCTATCTGCTGGCCAGAAGAACGCATGCGCCGGAATTGGTCTGGGCTGCCTCATCAATTGCCATAGATGCGGACCCGCCCCGGCTGGGGGAGTCGACTCTGTCTGATTCTATCTGGGACGGGGCCGTAATGCTGAGCAATTCACCGTTTGAATTCTGGGCATATGCGCAAGGCGGGCATTACAACACCTTTGCTTTCCGCGGGGCGCAGATTGACCGCTTCGGCAACGTGAATAATACGGTAATCGGCTCATACGACAAACCGAAAGTCAGGCTGCCCGGCGGCGGCGGCATGGCCGACCTGAGCTGCATGATCCCCAGTATTTATCTCTGGAGCACGACCCATAATCCGAGAATTTTTGTCAAGAAACTGGACTTCCGCTCGGGGATCGGCTGGGGCGATGGCGGACAGCACAGAGCAGAGTTGGGCTTGCCCGGCGGACCGAAATTATGCGTCACCAATCTCTGCGTCATGGATTTTCATCCGGATTCCAGAGCCATGCGCTTGAAGAGCCTGCATCCCGGTGTTGCCGTCGAGGATGTTCAGGCCGCCACCGGTTTCGACCTGCTGCTGCCTGATGGTGACATTCCCGTGACCGACGCCCCGAGCGAGGAGGAACTGGGAATCCTGCGACAAGAGGTGGATCCCACGTCGATGCGCCTGCGGGAATTTCAGTAACCGCCAGGGTATTAATAGGAGCGCGGCAGGCCCAGGCTTTCCGCGATCATGTTGCGTGCCATCTCATTGCTGACGGGTCCGATTTTCAGCAGGCGCGCATCGCGCCAGTACCGTTGCATGTCGGTCTCGGCCGAATACCCCATGCCGCCGAGGATAGATATGCCCAGGTCGGCAGCCTGGCAGGCGTATTCCGAAGCGATGGTCTTGGTCATCGCCGCTTCGGTCATGCAGGGTTTGCCCTCGGCCTGTAACGAAGCGGCGTTGAACAGCATCAACTCGGTCTGCTTCTGCCACATCGCAATATCAGCCACGTAATGCTGAAGGGCCTGAAAGCGCCCGATGGGCCCGCCAAAGGCCTGGCGAATCTTCATATAATCAACAGCATCTTCCAGTACGCCGTCGATCATCCCCAGGCACATCGAGGACATCATGATCCGCTCGTTGTTCAACGTCTTGGTGGCATGATACCAGGCCTGCCCCTCCTCGCCCAACATCAGGTCATCGGGCACGAATACATCGTCCAGTGTAATCGAGCAGGAACTGAGCGCCCTCATGCCGAGCTTGGGAAGCGGCGTCGTCGCGATGCCCTTGCTGTCGCTAGGGACGAGGAAGAGAGAAATGCCCTCGGTTCTTTTTTTCACATCCTTGTTGGTGCGGGCGATCAACAAGAGATATTCGGCGGTATCGGCGGTGGTGCTCCAGATTTTCTCGCCGTTTATGACCCAGCCGCCATCTGCCTTTTTCGCCGTGGCTTTCATGGCGGTCAAAAGATCGGTGCCACCACCCGGCTCGGTAAAGCTGATTGCCGTCCGCAACCGGCCCGCCGCCATTTCCGGCAGAAAGCGCTGCTTCTGTTCTTCCGAGCCGTAAAAGCCGACCGACTTCGCCCCGGAAAAAGAGGTGATCCCCCAAATCCAGCCGAGGCCGGCTGCATGACGCGCGAATTCCCGCATGAAAATGACTTGGGTGACGATATCACCGCCAAGGCCGCCATATTCCTCGGGGATGCCGATGCCATTAAAGCCCGCTTCCACGATCTTGTCCCACAGTTCCTGGGGGTACTCATGTTCTCTTCTTTCAAGCTCCCGGCACCATTCCTTTGGGCACTCCTTGACCACCCACTTGCGTACCATGTCGCGGAACATTCGCTGTTCTTCATTCAGTTCAAAATCCATTTGGGAGCCTCATCGGTTTGCTTTTGTGGTCATGATAATCCCTGCCTTTTCCGGATTATACAGTCTGCCGGGAGACCGGTCATCATAAAAGCCACAAGTGGCTGTTATATCAGATAAACTTCTTTGAAATAGCAACTACATCTAATATAGAACTAGGTTATACTGTATCAGAATTTACGACAGAGAAAGATTATTATACAGCCATAGTTGGTTTTTTTAGAGCTGGAATAGGACAATTGCCTTCCTCCGGCCGAGAAAATCCAGAGCGGTCCCGCCAATCAACTGCGTCGTTCATCAAGGGGAGTTATCGGCATGACAAAATACGATGTGGTGGTTATCGGAGCTGGCGCCGCGGGGCTATCCGCAGGCGCTCTCCTGGCCAAGGAGGGAAAGTCGGTGCTGGTCTGCGAAAAAGGTCCATATTTGGGCGGTCGGGCGCTCGCTGTTGAGGATCAGGGTTACAAGATCAACATCGGCGGACATCTTATCGAGGATGGGGGATCCGGCCTCACAAAAATCTTTGAGCATGTAGGAAAAAAGCTGATTCATGGCGAGGTCAGTGCCGAGATGCCAGTGTGGGATCACGAGAAGGGCAAATGGGGATCTATCCGCGATCGCTACGCAACAGACAAGACAGAACTGAAAAAGGTCATCAAGGCGCTGGTTAACACGTCGTGGGAAGAGCTTGATCAGTGGGATGACCGCAACCTGCGTGACTGGTTGACCCAGCACACCAGCGACCAGGGCGTGATTGATCTGTTCGAGTTTCTGGCCGTTCTGGAGTGCCTCACCGACCAGCCCTGGGATCATTCGGCAAGCGATAATCTGTTTGTTCGCAAGATGCATTACGAAGAGCGCCGCATGGCCGCCTATTCCTTCTGGCCCGGCCAGGGCTGGGCCCAACTGTGGCAGGATCTGGCTGACGCCTGCACCGAAAATGGCGGTGAGGTCCGTCTCAACACGGCTGTCAGCAGGGCCATCATCGAGGACCGCAAGGTCAAGGGCGTCGCCATTCCGCAGCAGGCGGGTATTCTTCGCAACGAAATCAGCGAAGAGGAAATTATTGAAACCGAGTGCATTATTTCAACGCTGCCGGTGTGGAATGTACTGGATGTTATCCCGGAGGACGAATTGCCGGACTGGTATTCCGCGCAAATTCGCCATCTGGCCCAGGACAAGTTCCGCGTTGCCTGGCTGGGCCTTTACATCGCCACCGACGAGCCCGTTCATCTGTACAACCCGAGGGAACTCTCGACCTGGGTGAAAGACCCCGTTGCCGGGCTGCCCGGCTTCTTCTTCACACAGTCCAACATGGACCCCTCATCGGCGCCTGAAGGAAAACACCTTCATGTCATGGGCGGTGTAATCCCCGGCAGCAAGGGACGCGACAAGAAATATGTCCGCGAAACCTTCGACAAGTTCGAGGAGGGCATGGGGATCATGCACCCGGCTCTGCAGAAGCCTCTGTGGAAAAGAAGAACCCTCGTGTTCGACCCCGCATTCGGGGTAATCCAGAAGCCTTATCTGGTCGGTCAGTTCCGCCCCCATTGGCGCGCCCCCAATATCGATGGTCTCTATTTCGCCAGTGAAACCTTCAAAAGCCGCGGAATTGGTGTCGACCGCGCAGCGCGCGCAGCGCTGACTTGCGTCGAGGACTATCTGGGGGGACGCCTGCCCGGTTTTGAAGAAACCTGGCGATACTGATAAGGTTGGTGGGAGGGTCGCCGATCGCGTAGTCCAGCCTGCGCGTGCCACTCGATCCCATGGAGACAGACATGAAGTATTACTGTGGAGTGGATACTGGTGGGACATTCACCGACTGTGCCGTAATAGACGAGACTGGCAAGACCACCATAGCCAAGCGGCCATCGACCCCTGAGGATTATTCGATCGGCTTGTTTGCTGCTCTCGAGGCCTGCGCCGAGAGAATCGGCATCGACCTCAAATCCTTGATGAAAAATACCGAGCATTTGTTCCTCGGCACGACGGTCGGCACCAACGCGCTGCTGCAGATGAAGGGCGCAAAAACAGGACTTCTGACGACCAGGGGCCACAAGGACAGCCTGTTTATCATGCGGTCCGCGGGCCGGTCGGTCGGACTGCCGATCGAGAAGCTGCTTCACGTATCCCGCCACCAAAAGCCTGCTCCGCTAGTGCCCAGGCATCTTGTTCACGAAGTCAGCGAGAGAATCGACTGGAAGGGCGGAATTTTTCTCGATCTGAATGAATCCGAAGCAGAAACCGCGATTCGCGCCCTGGTGGATGAAATGGCGGATCATTTGGCGAGACTGCATTTGTCAGTGGAACCTGTTCATCCTCTGATTCCGACTGTGGATGTTCAATCCGTTATGCGGAAATTATGGACGCGG
>JACZSK010000064.1:0-6026 GCA_022574255.1 Pseudomonadota bacterium | reverse complement strand
TGGTGGATGAAGGCGTGGAGGCAATCGGCATTTGTTTGCTGTGGTCCATATCCAATCCTCAACATGAATTGATGCTGAAAAGTATGGTTCAAAGAATCGCTCCCGATGTCTTTGTCAGCTGTTCCAGTGAATTGATCGCCAAGAGAGGCGAGTACGAACGGATCGTCGGAACCGCGGTAAATTGCCTGATCGGCCCGGTGATGAAGGAATATGTCGAAAAGATTGAAAAAAGGGCGGCGTCACTGGGCTTTCAAAAACCCCTTCTTGTATTACAGGCCACTGGCGGCGTAGTCCCGTCTCGCGAAGTCGTACAAACACCGTTGTTCACGATCGGTTCGGGGCCCGCCGCAGGAATGACGGGAAGCGCCTTTCTGGCCAATCACCTGGGTCGTGAAAACGCCATTATCGCCGACATGGGCGGAACCAGCTTCGAGACCGGAATCATCTACAAGGGAAGCCCCCTGACGGCTTCCGAGACCATTGTTAATCAGTACATTTTCTCGATGCCCAGGCTCGATGTTCAATCCATCGGCAGCGGCGGTGGATCCATTCTGTGGGTCGATGAGATCAGTGGCACCCTGAAGGTCGGCCCCCAGAGCGCCGGTGCCGATCCCGGCCCTGCCTGTTACGGCAAGGGCACACAGCCGACAATAACCGACGCCAATATTGTCCTGGGATACCTGAATCCAGACAATTTCCTGGGTGGCAGGATGCACCTCGACAAGGGCAGGTCAGTTGAGGCCCTGTTGCCGCTGGCGAAAAAACTGGGCATGGACGTTCTGGATGTCGCGGCCGGCGCCGTACAGATCGTCGAATCCAAAATGGCTGAGTTGATCAGACAGATGACGATCCAGCGCGGGCTGGACCCCCGGGAATTCGTGATTATCGCCTACGGGGGGGCCGGCCCCACCCATGCCTGCCAGTTCGCCAGAGAGTTGGGCATAAAACGCATCGTGATTCCGCTGGGAACAATTTCAGCGGCATGGTCGGCGTTCGGGACCTTATGCGCCGATATCCTGCATGTCTATGAAAAGAGCGACCTGCTCTCCCAGCCATTTGATCTCGAGCATATAAACAAGACCTTTGAAAAACTGGAAGCCGAGGGTCAGGCCCAGCTTGAGGAAGATGGTGTTGCACAGAATCAAATCGTTTTCGAACGCTTCCTTGAAATTAAATATAAAATGCAGATCCATCAACTAACGGTGCCGGTGCCGTCCGGCCATCTGGCTGAGAGCGAAATGGAACAGATTCTCGCCCGCTACGAAGACATCTACGAAAGCTTTTATGGCAAGGGGTCTGCATACCGGGAAGCCGGCGTTGAAATCGGCCTGTTCAAGGTCAACGCCATCGGCAGGATGGTAAAGCCAAGAATACCGGAGCCGGTGTCCGGCGGTGGCGAGCCGCTCACAGGAAGGCGAAACGTTACCTGGCAACATAAGGCCGAACCGGTAGATACGCCCATATACACCGGCCCTCACCTGACCGCCGGTGACGTCATTTCCGGACCGGCGATCGTGGAATATCCCGAGACGACGATTGCCATACATCCCTACGCAAGGGGAAGCATGGACGCGGCCGGGAATTTCATTATCGATCTGGAGGGACAGGACAAATGATCTCTGAAGATGGAATCAACTGGGATGGAAAAACCTATTCATATATTCCGTCCGATCCACTGGTCATCGACCCGTCCCTCAAGTTGCATGACCAAACCGAGGACGACCTCGACCCCATCAGCTTTGAGGTTATCCGCTACGCCATGTGGAATATCAATGTCGAGCAGGGCAACACGCTCCTGCGCGTATCGGGCTCGCCGATTGCCGCTTACGGACATGACTTCAACCCGTGCCTGCTGGACGAGCGGGGAAATTTCGTATTTTTCGGCCCCTTCCTGCAATACCTGTCATCAGCAAGCGGCTCTGCGGTCAAATGGACCCTCGAAAACCGAGCGGCGAACCCCGGCATCGAAGACGGCGATATTTTCCTCACCAACGACCCATGGATCGGCGCCATCCATCAGGCGGATGTTTGTCTTTTTGCCCCCCTGTTCTGGGAGGGAAAGCTGTTCTGCTGGTTTGCCAACACGCTTCATCAATGGGATCTGGGCGGCACCACACCAGGTGCCTTCAACCCCATATCGGAGAACGTGTTCTGGGAGGCAGGGTGCATACCGCCCATCAAGATCGTCGAACAGGGAACCCTGAGGAAGGACCTCGAAGAAGAGTATATCCGGCGCTCGCGCATGCCCGACCTGGTGGCTCTCGATCTCAGAGCACAGATTACGGCCTGCAACGTGGCACGCGAGCGAATGCAGCAGCTCATCGACAAATACGGCGCCTCGGTCATCAAGGGCGTCATGAGAAAGCTTCAGGATAATTCGGAGACGGCATTCCTGAAGCGGCTGGAAACAATACCCGACGGCGTGTGGTCTGAAGAATCCTGGATAGAGATGGCCCGGGAAGGTGATCGCGGGGTCTATCGCAATGTGGTGCGGCTGACCAAAAAGGGCGACAAGCTGATCTTCGACAATGACGGCACGGACCCACAGACCGGCGGCATAAATTGTACGGCGATCGCCTGGAAAGGGGCGATTGCCGCGATGATTTCGGCCCAGATGCTATTCGATCAGATGTTCGTCATCGAAGGCGCCTACCGGCATATGGAGTTCAGGCAGGCACCCGGCACTCTGACCTGCGCCACCTATCCCGCCGGCGTAATCTCCGCACCGCCCACGGTTCTGTTGCAGACCATCGGGCTGGCCGGTCTGGTCATATCGCGGATGCTATACTGCTCCAGCGACGAGAGCCTGCGATCGGAAGTGCAGAGCTGTATGGGCGCACTGAACTTCCCGGTTGATGCAATTGCAGGTATCGATCAGCGGGGTAATCAATACGTCTCTTTTCTGCTCGATCCGGTGGGCGGCGCACTCGGCGCCCTCTCCTGGAAAGATGGGGTCAACACCGGCGGCTGGCCATGGGACCTCCAGAGCACCATGCCCAACGTCGAGGATAATGAAATTTTTTATCCCCTGGTCTATCTGTGGCGGCGCGAGATACCCAACTCCGGCGGCGCCGGCAAATACCGGGGCGGCAACAGCGCCGAACTGGCCTATGTCCTTAATGACACCGAGGCGTTGACCCATCACACAACCAGCGGTCATACGATAATTCCCGGCCCCGGTCTGTTCGGGGGTGACCCCACCTCAAGAACCCGCTTCATACTGGTCAAGGACGCCAAGGCCAGGGAAGCTGCGGGGCGGGACGGGCGGATGCCGACGAGTATGGACGAGCTTGGCGGAGAACATCGGCACATTTCGCCGAAGACGGGCGGTGTGGTGCAGCAAGCAGGCGATGTATTCTTGTTGGCCTGGACGGGCGCGGGGGGATACGGCGATCCGCTGGACAGAGACCCCCAATGCGTTGCTGAGGATATCAGGGATGGCCACGTAACAGCCGACTGGGCGGAAGACCGCTACGGCGTTTGCCTGAATGACCAAGGTGGGGCCGATGCCAAAAAGACCGGGGCGCTCAGGAAACGCATTCGAAACAACAGACTCTCCGCAGCGGAGGGTCAGATGAGGGATCTGGAAACCCTTCCTGAAGGTCCGGAAGAGATTCCGGTATCCGAAGGCCTGGTGATCTCGACTTCCGCCAACGGCGCATTTTACGTCTGCCGGAAATGCCGGACTGTCATTCAGGATGCCGGCGAGAATTACAAGAAGGGTTGTGCGAAAAGAGTAACCAATGTCGAGGAAGTGGGGCTGTCGCCGGTCAAGCCGGACTTGTTCATCGATGACAAGATCGTCTTCAAGGAATACTTCTGCCCTGGATGCGCAACGATATTCCAGGGCGACTTCAGCAAAGAAGAGGACGACGATATCTGGGACATCAGGCTATTTCTTGCCTGACCTGACTGCGCTGACGCGGATCATTAACGGGGAGACGGTCACTTCCCTGTTCCGCGGTATTCCTTCCCTGCTCGCCCGAAAAAAGGCATTGTCACATTAACTCCATTAGCTCTTGGCCGGGCAGTGTCAGAGCAAAACCACCCAGCGCGAGAGGGCCTATACGGGCTTGGCTTCAGGCGGCAAGTCGTCTCCACTCGTCCAACGCGACCGAGCGGTTGAGCTTGAAATCATGTCGACTGTAGAGATGGCGTTCCTGGTTGAAGTGATTGTGGATTGAAGAGTGGATCGATGCGAACTTTTGAAGCGACTTGGCGCTCCTGAATTTCGCCATCGCTTGTTCTCGTCGCCGGAAGGGTTGGTGGGAATTTTCGGCCCGATTGTTGAGCCAGCGCCCGGTTTCCTGACGGGCTTCGTTCCCGATCTCCCGCATCGCGGCCCGGTATGAACGAAGACGATCCGTTACGATCACTCTCGGAGGGCCGTGCCGTTTCATCACTCTCCTCATAAACCTCAGCGCCGCCCTCCGATCCCGCTTCTTGGTGACAAAGGCTTCCAGCACCTCACCTTCGTGATCGACCGCTCGCCAGAGATAATGGGTCTCGCCGTTTATCCGGACAAAAACCTCGTCCAAATGCCAGCGCCACTGAGTGCTGCCCGCAGTGGACTTTATGCGCCGCTTCCTGATCTCCGCTGCAAATAGTGGCCCGAACCGGTTCCACCAGGCACGCACGGTCTCGTAGCTGACGTCAATACCTCGCTCGTGCAGCAAATCTTCAACCTGCCGCAACGACAGAGGGAAACGAACATACATCATCACCGCCAGGCGGATGACCTCAGGTGACGTCTTGAAATAACGGAATGGATTCCTCATCCGCAGACGCTATGAAACACGCACCGTCGCCTCAAGCAGTTTTCCTCTGACAATGCCGTCTTCATCAATGCGGTTCCCCAGCAGCGAGACTTCAACCAAGGGGATTGGCTTGAGCTTGAGGCTTTTAGCGGGGCAGCCGCGAACAAGTTTGGCCAGGTTTGGGTGGTCACGGGACCAATATTTGATGACCTCTCCTCACTAACCTTGATGGGCACAGCCGGCGAAATACCGGTAGCGGTACCGGACGCGTTATTCAAGATTCTGGTGAAGGAAAATTCGGGATCAGACGTTCCCGACATCCTGGCCTTCATCTTCCCCCAGCCGCGCACGGATTACGTTAAATGTAGCGTCAGCCATGCATATGATAATGGACGTTTTCTGACGAGCATTGCGGAGATTGAGAACCGAACCGGACTTGAGTTTTTTCGCAACGTAAAATTCAAAAACGTTCCTACACGCACCGCTTTTAAAGCAGCCACTGCTTCCGAATTGTGGACGGTGGAATCGAACTTCTTTGGCGTCGGTTGCGGCCTCAGATAGTACTGACCGACTATATAGAGAACTTTGTCTGTGACGACACCGGATTTGGGGCGATATGGCGACTGGTAATTCCTTGTGACCATCATCGAACGCGACATATATGGAGCTGCCCACTTCCTCATTGAGAAGCACGGGGACGATGCCGAGTTCGAGGCCGCCCAAAGAGCCGACCATTTCCTGGAACTGGGTGATCATGACGGTAAGGCGCTCTGGCTGCGAATTAAGCGGGCCGTCGCAGAGATGCAATCAGAGACCGGAACCAGGCATTAGCCCTTACATATTCAATCTGTATCCCCGGTATCCACCTTGCCAACGCCACTATCGGATTGGACGGCCTTGAGCGGCACCTGGTAATCTAGAATCTCAAGCCGCCGCCCGTCCGGAAGAGGCATAGGGTCGGGGCCCCGGAACTTGTGGTAAAGAGCCATCGCCAGATGCTCTTCAACCCGGTTGCTGGGCCCGACAGAAGACGGAATACCGTCACGCTCAAACAGATATTTACCGCCGTTCTGATGGCGCTTCGGCGCTTGCTCCATAATTTCACGGTATTGCCGGGCCAGTAGCCCTGCGTCCAGTTCCGCTGCATAGGTGATAAAGCCCGACTTCTGGTTGGCGGCTTTCGACCTGACTTGCTCGATGATTTTTCCGAGGTTTGTCATACGTCCCACCATATACCGTCTTTCTTTCGATCCACCCGCGGGAACAATT
>JACZSK010000063.1 GCA_022574255.1 Pseudomonadota bacterium | reverse complement strand
GCGGCCTGACTTGAACAGGTGAGGGTCACTGATCGATGCCGCCAAGGCCGAGGCGGTGATCGGGCCGATGCCGGGGATGGTCTCCAGACGCCGGCTGGCTTCGTTTGATCGGTGCCAGGCATAGATATGCTTCTCCAGCAGGGTGATCTCGTCATGTGCCGAGAAGAACTGGCGCACAAGACCTTCGAGACAGGCGCGGGCCTGAGCCGGTATGCGGTCATCCTCGCCATCGGCGATCACCGCGAACAGCTCTTTCACCCGCTGGATGCCCGCCGGGGCGACAATGCCGAACTCCGCCATATGGGCGCGTATCCCGTTGACCAGCATGGTGCGCTGGCGAACCAGCAGCTCGCGCGAGCGGTGCAGCATCAGAACAGCCTGCTGCCCGGTGCCCTTTACCGCGACAAAACGCATGGTCGGCCTTGTGACAGCTTCGCAGATGGCCTCGGCATCCGCCGCATCATTCTTGTTCCGCTTCACGTAGGGTTTCACGTAGCGGGGCGGCATCAGCCTGACCTCATGGCCGAGCTTGCCGATCTCGCGCGCCCAGTGATGACTGGTGGCGCAGGCCTCCATGCCGACCAGGCAGCCGGGCTGTTTGGCGAAGAAGGGCAATACCCGTGCCCGGCGCAGCTGACGGCGGATCACCACCTTGCCGTTCCCGTCAACGCCATGCAGCTGAAAGACGTTCTTCGCCAGATCAACACCAATTGTGATAACTTCGCTCATGGATGGCTCCCCCATATGGTTGTTTAACGTCAACCAACGTATGGCACATCGTGATGCCGCCGGTGGGAGCCGTCCACCGCATCAAAAGCAGACATTGGGATTGGCTCGCAGATAACTGAATCATGGACCTGTATTTTTGGCGCTGATAGGTTGACGTTTACGTAAACGTAAACTAGATATGGGCAGTATGTCCCCGCCATGGCCGCTGCAAGAACAATTTTTGGCAGGAACAGAGCAATTTCTGGCAGAAACTAAAGGCCGGTTGGGCACAGAAACGAGGGCCCGTTGAGCGCAAGCAAGAGCTATAGCATTGCCGATCTGGCAGCGGAGTTTCGCGTCACCGCGCGAACCCTGCGCCATTATGAGGATGCCGGGCTGATAAGCCCTGCCCGGGCTGGCCAGAATCGCGTTTATTCAACCGCCGACCATGCGCGGCTGGCCTGGATCATGCGCGGCAAGCGGGTCGGCTTTTCGCTGGCCGAAATCTCCGAGATGCTGGACCTCTACAATCTCGGCGATGACCGGGAAGAGCAGCGCCGGGTAACCCTGGAGCGCTGCCGCAAGCGCATCGCCGCACTGGAGGCCCAGCGGGGCGATATCGACCTGACCATCGCCGAGCTTGACGAATTCTGTAACACTCTTGAAAATCTGGGTGAAGATCCCCGCCTGCAGCATACCGGCTGAAGTTACCCCGGTTGGGCCCTGGTAGTACAAAATCCCTGTTTAGGTTGAAGAAAAGGTAGAGCAAATGCCGACTTATCGCGCGCCTGTGAAAGACATGCTGTACGTGTTGAACGATATTCTTCATATCGAGAAATACTCCAAGCTTCCGACTTTCGAGGATGCCACACCCGACCTGATCGCGGCTATTCTGAAAGAGGGCGCAAAGCTCTGCGAAGAGGTCATCCAGCCGCTCAATCAGATTGGCGACAAGGAGGGCTGCACCCGCCACGACGACGGCAGCGTCACCACGCCAGCGGGCTTCAAGGAGGCCTACAAGCTGTTCACCGAGGGCGGCTGGCAGGGGTTGAACCACACACCAGATTATGGCGGCCAGGGTTTGCCTTATTTTATGGGCGTGGCAATGGAGGAAATGCTGGTCAGCGCCAACCTGGCCTTTGCCATGTATCCGGGGCTTACTTCAGGAACCATCGCCATCCTGACCATGCAGGGCAGTGACGAGGAAAAGGCCAAATGGCTGCCCAACCTGATTTCGGGCAAATGGGCGGGCACCATGAACCTGACCGAGCCCCATTGCGGCACCGATCTGGGCATGCTGCGCACCAAGGCGGTGCCGCAGGACGACGGATCATACAAGATTACCGGCACCAAGATTTTCATCTCGTCAGGCGAGCATGACCTGACCGAGAATATCATCCATTTCGTGCTGGCCCGCACACCCGACGCGCCTGCGGGGACCAAGGGCATCAGCCTGTTTATCGTGCCCAAAGTTCTGGTCAACGACGATGGTTCGCTGGGCACACGCAACACCGTTTCCTGCGGCTCGCTGGAGGAAAAGATGGGCATCCACGGCAACGCTACGGCGGTGCTGAATTACGAGGATGCCACCGGTTACCTGTTCGGCGAGGAGCACAAGGGCCTGAGAGGCATGTTCGTGATGATGAACGCGGCCCGCCTGGGCGTTGCCGTGCAGGGCCTGGCCATCTCCGAGGTCGCCACCCAGAATGCCGCCGATTATGCCCGCGAGCGCCTGCAGGGCCGCTCCATATCCGGGGTCAAGGAGGCCGACAAGCCCGCCGACCCGATTATTGTGCATCCGGATGTGCGGCGCATGCTGATGGACGCCCGGGCCTTTAACCAGGGCGCGCGGGCCTTCGCCCTGTGGGTTGGGCTGATGGTCGACATCTCGCGCAAATCCCCCGACGAGGACGCGCGCAAACACGCCGACAACCTGCTCAATCTGCTTACGCCGGTGCTCAAGGGCTACCTGACCGATGGCGGCTATCGGCACGCAACCGCCGCCCAGCAGGTGTTCGGTGGCGCCGGCTATATTGTTGAAACAGGCATGGAGCAATTCGTGCGCGATGCCCGCATCTGCCAGATTTACGAAGGCACCAACGGCATCCAGGCGCTGGACCTGGTGGGCCGCAAGCTGCCCATGGAGGGCGGCCTGCCAATCCGCACCTATCTCGAATTGATGGAGCATTTCTTCAGTGAAAACGCCGATGAGCCCTACGCGGAGTTTATCGACCCCCTGAAGACGGCGGTGGGTGACCTGCAAAAAGCGGTGCTGTGGTTTGCCCAGAATGGACCGGCCAACCCCGACAATGCCGGCGCCGGATCGGTCGCCTTTCTGTATCTGCTGGGCACGGTGGCCCTGGGCCACATGTGGGCAAAAATGGCCATCACCTCCTCGAAATTGCTCGACGCGGGGGCCGAGGACAAGGATTTTCACCAGAACAAGCTGATTACCGCGCGCTATTTCATTCACCGCAATTTGCCCGACACGGCGATGTATCTGCGCAAGATCGAAGCCGGTGCTGAAGACGTTATGGCGCTGGACGCAGGTGCCTTTTAGGCGTCAGATACTTGCCGATACCCAGACAGAGGCCAATACCAGACCAGGAAAGAAAGCCAGATCATGACCGACGCTTATATTTATGATGCCGTTCGCACCCCCCGTGGCCGCGGCAAGCCCGACGGCGGCCTGCACGAGATTACCCCCGTCCAGTTGGCCACCCAGGTGCTTGAAGCGGTACGTGACAGGAATGACCTGGATACGGCGGAAGTGGACGATATTATTTTCGGTGTGGTCTCGCCGGTCGGCGAGCAGGGATCCTGCATCCCACGCATCGCGGCGATCAACGCCGACTACGCCGAGAGCGTTGCCGGGTACCAGATCAATCGTTTCTGCGCCTCCGGGCTGGAGGCGGTGAACACCGGCGCCGCAAAGGTAATGGCCGGCCAGTCAGACCTGGTGATCGGCGGCGGCGTGGAGAGCATGTCGCGGGTGCCCATGGGCTCCGACGGCGGCGCCATGGCCACCGACCCGGCGGTCGCTTTCAAGGCTTATTTCGTGCCCCAGGGCATCGGCGCCGATTTGATTGCCACCAAATGGGGCTATTCGCGCGACGACGTGGACGCCTATGCCATAGAGAGCCAGACCCGCGCCGCCAAGGCCTGGGACGAGGGCCGCTTTTCCAAATCCATCATGCCGGTCAAAGACGTGGTTGGAATGGAGATACTGGACCGCGACGAGCATATGCGGCCCGACACCAGCATGCAGTCGCTGGGCGGGTTGAAGCCGGCTTTCGCCGACATGGGCGAGAATTTCGGCTTCGATAACGTCGCCCTGCAGAAATATCCCGAGGTCGAGCGCATCAACCATGTGCATCACGCGGGCAATTCTTCAGGCATTGTCGACGGGGCCGCGGCGGTGCTGGTGGGCAACAGGGAAATCGGTGAAAAGCTGGGCCTGACCCCCCGTGCCCGCATCAAGGGTTTTGCCTCGATCGGTTCGGAGCCGACGATCATGCTGACCGGGCCGAGCTTTGCCAGCGAAAAGGCGTTGGCCCGCGCCGGCATGACCGCGAGCGACATTGACCTGTGGGAAATAAACGAGGCCTTCGCCGCCGTGGTCTTGCGCTTCATGGAGGCGATGGATATCGACCACGCGGACCTGAACGTCAACGGCGGCGCCATCGCCATGGGCCATCCGCTGGGCGCCACCGGGGCCATGATCCTGGGCACCATGGTCGATGAGCTGGAGCGCAGCGACAAGGAAACCGCGCTGATCACTCTGTGCATCGGCGGCGGCATGGGCACGGCGACAATTATTGAGCGCGTCTAGAGCAGCGGGCAGAGGACAAGGGAAAGCAGACAAAATGACCGAGACAGTTCAGATCACCATCGACGAGGATGGCATCGCAACCCTGGCCATCGACGTGCCGGGCCAGTCGATGAATGTTATCAACCAGGCCTTTCAGCAGGAATTCGCTGACTTTATAGCGCAGGTCGCGGGCGATGACGCCATCAAGGGCGCCATTATCACCAGCGCCAAGCCGACCTTCATGGCCGGTGCCGATTTGCGCATGCTGGGGCAGTTGACCGCAGGCGACGGCCCGAGCGATGCGGCAGCGGTATTCGAGGCCTGCTTTAGCCTGAACAAGGTGTTCCGCGAAATGGAGACCTGCGGCAAACCCTTCGTGGCGGCGATCAACGGCCTGGCCATGGGCGGCGGCTTCGAGATGATGCTGGCCTGCCACCACCGGATTGTCGCCGACGACCCCAAGATCAAGCTCGGCCTGCCTGAAGTGATGGTCGGGCTTTTGCCCGGCGCCGGCGGAACCCAGCGCCTGCCGCGCCTGGCCGGCGTGCAGGTAGCGCTGCAATATGCCAGCACCGGCAAGACCATGTCGCCGCAGGAAGCCATGGGCATGAACATCGTGCAGGAAGTTGTGCCGGGCGACAAATTGCTGGAGGCCGCAAAGGCCTGGCTGATGGACAAGCCAACCGCCGTGCAGCCCTGGGACAAGAAGGGTTTCAAATTCCCGGGCGGCGGCGGCGCCATGCATCCCGGCGCCGTGATGGTCTTCATGGGGGCCAGCGCCATGGCCCAGGACAAGACCAAGCATAATTACCCGGCGGTGGAGGCCATTCTCTCCTGCGTCTACGAGGGCTCGATCCTGCCCATGGACAAGGCCATCCGCGTCGAGAGCAAATATTTCGCCAAGCTGATTATGGGCGACGTGGCGCCCAATATGATCCGCACCCTGTTCGTCAACAAGACCGCCGCCGAGAAGGGCGCCAAGCGCCCGGCGGGCCCCGCGCCCCATGAGGTCAAGAAGCTGGGCATGCTGGGCGCCGGCATGATGGGCGCCGGCATTGCCTATGTGTCGGCCCGCGCCGGCATGGAGGTCGTGCTGCTGGACCGCGATACGGAATCCGCTGAAAAGGGCAAGGCCTACGCCGAGGCGCTGGTTGAGAAAGGCGTCAAGCGACGCAAGATCTCCAAGGAAAAAGGCGAGGCGCTCCTCGACCGCATCCACCCGACCAGCGATTTCGCCGATCTTGAAGGCTGCGACCTGGTGATCGAGGCGGTTTTCGAGGACCGCGAGATCAAGGCCGAGACCACCAAAAAGACCGAGGCGGTGATCCCCGCCGATACCGTCTTCGCCTCCAATACGTCAACGTTGCCGATCACCGGGCTGGCGGAAGCCTTCTCCCGGCCCGAGGATTTCATCGGCATTCATTTCTTCTCGCCGGTCGACAGGATGCCGCTGGTGGAAATCATCATGGGCGAGAAGACCGGCGACAAGGCGCTGGCCCACGCGCTGGACTATGTGCGCCAGATCAGGAAAACCCCCATCGTGGTCAATGACTCGCGGGGCTTCTATACCTCGCGCTGTTTCGGCACCTATGTGATGGAGGGCGTGACCATGCTGGCCGAGGGCATCAACCCGGCGCTGATCGAGAATGCCGGCAAGATTTGCGGCATGCCGGTGGGGCCGCTGGCGGTCGGCGACGAGGTCTCCATCGAGCTGAGCTACAAGGTGATGATGGCGACCAAAAAGGACATGGGCGACAAATATCCGGCCGGGCCGGGCGACGACGTGGTCATCAAATTCGTCGAGGAGCTGGGCCGGCTGGGCAAGAAATCCGGCAAGGGCTTTTACGAGTATCCCGAGAAGGGCAAGAAATTCCTCTGGCCGGGCCTCGCCGAGCATTATCCGCTGGCCGACGACCAGCCAACACTGGATGAAGTGAAAACCAGATTTTTGTATCGCCAGGCCATTGAAGCGGCGCGCTGCTTCGAGGAAGGGGTGCTGAACGATCCCGAGTCCGGCGATATCGGCGCCATTTTCGGCTGGGGCTTCGCGCCCTACACCGGCGGGCCGCTGAGCATGATCGACACCATCGGGGCCGAGGCGTTTGTGCGCGAAGCCGACCGGCTGGCGCAGGCCTACGGCGAACGTTTCGCGGTGCCGCAGAGCTTGCGCGACATGGCCTCTGGCGGCGGAACCTTCTACGGCGGTGCTGAAAAGAAAGCGGCGGAATAGGCGCAAAGCCAAACCAACAAAAAGGGCGGCCATGAAATCCATGAGCCGCCCTTTCTTTTTCCAGTATCGAAAGCCTACTTGCCGGCCTCCTCAACCAGTTCGGCAGCCGTTGACGGTCCCCATGCGAGAGTATCGTTGTGGCTCTGGAGGTATTTGCGGAGTCTCAAACCTCCTGCAAAACGACCCTTCCCACCTCTTTTCTTTGCCGCCTCGGCGAAGGCCGCGTCCTGCGCGTCGGTGGTAACGGGGCTTATCATCAGGTAATCCCAGCTATCGCCGCTCATATGGGTGTATATCTGCACCGGCGGCAATCCCACCTCGGCACCTATTTCGTCCTGTCTTGCAAACCATTTGAGCAGATCAATCTGCTTGCCTGGCGCCGCGTGATAGAGCGAGACGATGTATTCGCCCGCCTCGTCCTCTGCTGTCGCAGTGATCGGACCAGCGAAAACCAGGCATAAAACCGCAATCATAATTCCAATAAATTTCTCTCTCATTATGCACCCCTTCATTTGCATTACACAGAGGCCCCTGGACGCGGCTCATCCGCTCCGGGGTCGATTATTGTTCACAAAATACTGAAGACAAATGGCGGCCCGGCTGGGCGCCACCGAAAAGCCTATACCACCAGCGCCGGCAAGGGCAAGGCCAACGTCAATTCGCCTGCCCGCCCGAGAGCGCCTTGAGCTTGGCCTCATAGAGCGTTTTAAACCGGGGGCGATCGGCGTTTTCAATGGCCTGGCGCATGGCGCTTCTGGCTGATTTTACCCGGCCCAATTGGTAGTAGGTCTTGGCCATGCCGAAATAGCCCTCGTGCAGGTAGGGCGCGATCTCGACCGATTTCTTGTAGTAGGACAGCGCGTCGGAATATTTTTCCTCGCCGTAGGCATCTTCCGCCAGGAACCACCATTCAAAAGGATCAGCGTCATTGTATCTGGCGAGCCGTCTGGTCATCTCCCCGGCTTCCGCGGTCCGGCCCTGCTCCCTGAGCAAGGTGCGGTAATTTTTCAGCAGGCTGAGTCTTTCACGGGCCGAATTCAGGCCGTAGAGATAAATCTGTTCGGCGGCCCACTCGTCGCCGGACCGGCGATAGAGAACGGCCAGCATGTTAATCGCCTCGGCATGGTCTGGCGCATGCAGCATGGATTCCTTCACCAGCCAGTAGGCCGGGGGGAAATCGCCCGCCACGATGGCCTCGCCGGCCAGGTTCCGATAGTACATGGCGGTGAATTCAGATTCCGAAATCCGCCGGATATACCGCGATCTTCCGGTGGGAAAGTAGTCGATAATCACGCTGGCGCGCCCGCCAAACGGTATAATCAACCTGGCCCCGCCATCACCCGCATTCAGTTCGGGCAGCGGCTGGTACAGAATGCTGCGTACATGCACGCCGCGCAGGATAATATTCTCCTGCAATTCGTAAACCGGTATGTCGTCGCGCAACTGATAGCCCACTTCAACCCCGGCAAGACGCGCCAGGGCGGTGGTGATATTCGCCAGCGACAGGCAATTGCCTCCTTCAAGCTCGTATACCTCGTCGGCGGTGCGCGTTTCGGGGATATAGTTGAAGGCGCTCTTGCTGCTCAGCAGATACTGGCCGATGCGCTTGTGCCCCGGCACATTTCGGTTCATGGGGTCGTGATAATAATCGAGAAAGGCGTCCCGCCGCGCTGCCGACAATCGGTATATTTCGTCGCTGCTGACCAACGCGGGACGCGCGCCGGCAAAGGCCGGAATATCCTGCAGCAATTGCCGCGTTTCGGCTATCCCGGCGACCGACGCTGCCGGTGGTGGCGGCTCGGAGGTCGTGCAAGCCACAAGCAGGGCGGCTGTCGCCAGCCCCAGGAAATTCGCTGTTTTTCGCATATCCAGATTCCCGGATAAGCCAGGCTGTCAGGAGCGTGGAGTGTACCACAAAAACGGCGGATTCTCGCCCGCATACGCTTTACCGGCGCTGACAGCGTTATCCGGCAGGCCTTCTAGCCTTCTTCGCGCATGATTTCAGCGGCCCGGTGGATGGCGCGGCGAATGCGGCCATAGGTGCCGCAGCGGCAGATATTGGTGATCGCGGCGTCAATGTCGGCATCATCGGGAACCGGGTTACCGTCCAGCAGCGCCACGGCGGCCAGGATCATCCCCGACTGGCAATAGCCGCATTGCGGCACCTGTTCTTCGATCCAGGCACGCTGAACAGGGTGGTCGCCGGCTTCCGACAGCCCCTCGATGGTGGTGATGGCCGCTCCGCCCACATCCGCCGCCAATGTTTGGCATGACCGCACCGGCTGGCCGTCGATCAGCACGGTGCAGGCGCCGCAGGCGCCGATGCCACAGCCGAACTTGGTGCCGGTGTAATCGGTGAAATCACGGATTGCCCAGAGCAGCGGTGAATCCGCGTCCGCCGCCACCTCAATGACTTGTCCGTTGATGCTGAGCTCCATATACGCAATCTACGCATCCTGATATGAAAATGCTACAGGGGATGGAACCATGCGCCAGGCACAAACAATGCTTGAGATAACCAGCGAGGGCCCGGGGCTGTATGAGTTCACCGCCCAGGTGACCGGCTGGTGCGCGGATCAGGATATCGCCGACGGGTTGCTGACGCTCTATATCGCGCATACTTCAGCCTCGCTGACCATCCAGGAAAACGCCGACCCCGATGTGCTGCATGATATTGAAGTTTTTTTCCGCCAACTGGTGAGCCGCGACCCGGGCCTGTATCGCCATGGCGCTGAAGGGCCGGACGACATGCCGGCCCATATCCGCAGCCTCCTGACCAGCACAAGCCTGTCAATCCCGGTTACCGGAGGCCGCCCGGTGCTGGGCACCTGGCAGGGGATTTATCTGTATGAACACCGCGACCAGCCGCACCGGCGGTGCATACACCTGCATCTGAGCGGCGAATAATTCAGCCTCAAAAGTCGTATACGATGGTCGCCCGGGTCAGCGTGTCGGTGTTGTGCGTGCCGGCCAGCACCTCGCTGTCATATTTGACATCCAGCGACAGCCGCGCCGACAGGGCCCCGTTGAAGCGCGCTTTCAATGCCGTTTCATTGGCCACCGTGGTGCGTTCCTCACCCACGAAAATCCGGGTCTTGTTGGAAAAAGACAGACCCTCGGTCAACTGCAATTCATAGTCGCTGTTCAGAACAGCGATAAACTCGTTACCAAAGCCGCCACCGATTGTTGTGGTCCCGTTCAGCGATATTGTGCTGAGCTTGGTCTGCCTGAGACCCGGGCCGCCCTCCAGGCTCCATTTCTGGCGCGGGCCGTCGAGAATTTGATACCCGGCGCCGAAACTCTCCGTAATGCGGTATTCGAAGGCGGAAAACCGGTCGCGCTCGCCGGCGACGAAACTGTAAAGATACCTGCGCTCCCAGCCGCGATAAAACAACTGGTACAGCCCCCGATAGCGCTCCTTGCTGGTCAGGCCCAGGCGCCGCGCATAATCCAGGTCGAACTCCAGCTTGTGGTCCCAGTGCTCCGATATCACGCGCTTCAGCTCCAGCCCCAGGGCAAAAGCCTGCTCCCGCGTATTGCCCGAGGAAAGCGACAGGCCCAGCTCGATGCCGCCGTCCCAGGCGCCAAGGCTCAAAAACCCTGCGTCATCAGGCCGTGCCGCACCGTCAGGGCTTGCGGCTTCGCTGCCGGCGGTTGCCACGGAGTTCCGCCTGACCCGCGAGAAGTCGGCGGCGGCCACGGTCAGCGCGGCGTCGGCGCCGGGTTCCAGGCACCGGGCAACAGCGAAAATTGCCGCCCCGTGGTCCGGCTGGGCTCTCGCCGTGAGAACGGCAATTTCAACGAATTTCATGCCCTCCCGCTCGCCGGCGGCAAACTCCAGAATGGCCATTATGGGCCCCGGAATGCTGGCATTTGTGCAGGCATTCGCGGGCGACGGCGCGGCATCGGCGGGTCTGGCAACCAGAAGGACAATGGCGGCCAGAATCGGACCGAAAGTCTTTATCGGAATCATGAAATACTCCTTGGCGTCTGGGCCTGCTGGCCGTTGGCGTCTGGGCCTGCTGGCCGGAAGGCGCGGATTGAGCCGCGCCCGGCGACTTATTACCACTTTTTTCACCATTTCTTAAGTGGCGCAAGTGTATCGAAAGACTGGGATTTTCCCGCCACAGCGGGCCAGAGCGAGTGAGGAGTGGGTCGTGAACGACGAACTTTCAGAGCTTCAGAAAACCGCCGCCAACGAGGCCCCGGATGAAGGGGCGGCGCCGGAATCCATTGATGTATCGGAATTCTCTGACAAGTCTGAATTTATCGGGCGGATTGTCGATGTGGCCGGTGATGGCGCGGTGGCGGTGATGGACGCCGAGGCCCGCGCCGCGGCCCTGACCAGCGGCAGCAAGGGCCTGTCGATGCTGGGCCAGATCGGCTCGATCGCCAAGATTGAAGTTGAGGGTTCCTGGATATTCGCCATCGTGCGTTCGGTGCGCTCAAAGGGCATGAGCGGCGCCGAGGCCTTTGGCGACGAGGGTGACCTGTTGTATATCGACATGGATTTCGTCGGCCAGAGCGAGGAATCCAGCGACGGATCGGGAAACATCACGGTCAACCGTGGTATTTCAAAATTCCCGGTTCCCGGCCAGACAGTGTTGACCGCGAACGACCAGGATCTGGCGCTGATCTTCTCCGCCAGGGGGCGGGCCCATGTCACCATCGGCACGCTGTATCCCACGCATAATGTGCGCGCCACCATCCTGATCGACAATCTGCTGTCACGCCATTTCGCGGTGCTGGGCAGCACCGGCACCGGCAAGTCCAGCGCCGTCGCCCTGTTGGTGCATCGCATTGTCGAGGAGTTGCCCTACGCCCATGTGATCATACTGGATCCGCATAACGAATATGAAGAGGCCTTTTCCGAGAACGGCGTTCATTTCGACACCGAAAATCTGAAATTGCCTTATTGGCTGATGAATTTCGAGGAACATATCCAGGTCTTCATCGGCATTCGCACCGTCGACCGCGAGGTCGAGGTCGATATTCTCAAGCGCTGCCTGCTGGCGGCGCGCAAAAAAGGCGCTGAATCGGTGGACGTGGACCGGGTCACGCTGGACGCGCCGATCCCTTACCGGTTGTCGGATTTGCTGGAAGGGATAGAGGCCGGCATGGGCAAGCTGGAGAAGCCGGAGACGCTGCTGCCTTTCCTCAGGCTGAAGAACAAGATCGAAGAACTGAAGAATGACCGCCGCTATGGCTTCATGTTCTCGGGCCTGCTGGTCAGCGATAACCTGGCCGACACGGTGACCCGTCTGTTACGCTTTCCGGCCCAGGGAAAACCCGTATCAACCCTTGATCTGTCGGGCGTGCCGGCGGACATCGTCGATGTCGTGGTGGCGGTGCTGTGCCGCCTGGTGTTCGATTTCGCGGTGTGGAGCCGCAAGGAAACCCAGCAGCCGCTGCTGCTTATCTGCGAAGAGGCCCATCGCTACGTCTCCGGCGAGCAGAACGCCCGCTTTGGCGCCGCCCGCAAGGCGCTGGAACGCATCGCCAAGGAGGGGCGCAAATACGGCGTTGCCCTGGGCCTGGTGTCGCAGCGCCCGTCCGACCTTTCCGAGACCGTGCTGGCACAGTGCGGCACAGTGATTGCCATGCGCATGAACAACGACCGGGACCGCGACTTCGTGGCCAGCGCCATGCCTGAAGGGTCGCAGGGATTCCTCGACAGCCTGCCCTCCTTGAGAAACCGCGAGTGCATAATTTGCGGCGAGGGCGTGACCGCGCCTGTGCGCGTGCGGCTTGATGATCTGGAGGCGGACAAGCTTCCTTCCAGCACCGACCCCACCTTCTCGACCAGTTGGAAGGAGGAGACCGCGGATACCGAGTTCGTTAACAAGGTGATCCGTCGCTGGAGGTCGCAGTTGAGGTAGGCGGCACCCCATGGCCCTGAACTATTCACATCAAGAAATCCATTACGAGGTCCAGGCCCGGCAGGGTTCCACCTGGACAATTCTGGACCTTTTTCACGTCGAGAAAGATGCTACCCAGGCCTGCGAGCGCGCCTGGCGCGCCGGCGGATACAAGGCGGTGCGGGTGCTTCGCGAAAAATTCGACAACAGAAAAAATACCTTCGATTCCATCGAACTCACTTACCACGGACGCAAATTCAAGCCTTCACGATATGATGGCGAGACCCCGTCGGTAATTTGCCGGACACCGGCGGATGTTTATGGTCCAGAGAGCCGCAAGCTGATCGCCAAGCTGCTGGCGGAAAAACTCGGAAATTGGCAAATTACCCCCACCGAGCTTTTGCATTGTCCCAAACACTACGTCCGGCTGGATTCCGCGGGCCAGGCCCTGCAGGGCGCGGTACAGCGCACTGCCGTAGCGCAGGTAAAGGACCTGGGCGAGACCGTGCAACAGCGCATCAAGGTTCTTTACGACCTGATTGATCGCGTGGTCATTCGGGTCAGACGGGAATGGGAAGAGGGCCGGGTTCCCGACATTGAGGGCGGGGGCCTGGAAGCAGCAATTACGGCGCTGCGGGAGAAAGGCGAAGAACGCGAATTCCTGCTGGCGGCGGCGATGGCGCGGGATTTCATGAACCGTGGCCGCATCCTGGAAAAAACCAGCTACCTGATCGCCCTCATGGACCAGGAACATCCCGATTGGGTGAGGCGTATTATCGATACCTATTTGTCCGAATTCCTGGCCTCAACCGGCGTGGCACTGGATTTTGTCGGACATCGCGAGAGCCTCGGCGAGACGCTGGTGGCCGCCGCCCGTCTGGCGCGCGGCGGTGCCGGCGGCACGCAGGAAGAACCGGAAGACAGCAGCGGCGGCAGCCCCCCGCAGAACGCCGATACGCCCGCCGAAGAGTTTGCCATTTTACAGGAATATCTGAAAGCGGGACTGTTGCCCATCACCCGGCGCGCCCTGCTCGGGGCGATCGCCAGGGCGTTGGCGACCAGCGCCCGGCTGAAGGAAGGCCCGCTGGACGGCGAGTTGGCGGCACTGTCCAGCCTGGCCGCGGCGTTGGGCGATTCAACCGGGGAACTGCTCGGCGATACAACCTTGATTGATGTGCTGGAGGACCGCTGCAGCCGCTTCCTGAACCCGCAGTTCGTGGCCGAATTTCTGGAAGACACGGAAGGGCCTGACCAGAGCTTGCGTAAACTTCTCGATCTGGAGGCCCACTGCATGGGCCGGCAAAACAAGCGGCGCATCGCCAATTACATTTTGCCCGTGCTTTCGGCCAGCGAGAATGAGCATTACTTCACCAGTGGCGGCGGCAACAAGCTCGACCGCATGCGCTATCTGGCCAAACTTCAGATGGCGGTCAAGGCGTCGGGAATGCGCGACAGCCACAAGGCCCCCATGTGCGACAGACTGGATGAATTCTGTACCGCGCTCCTGAAGAGCAGCGACTTGTTCCGCAGGCTTGACCAGACCAGCAAAGGCCCCCTGACGGCGACAAAAAACCTTCTCGCCATGATCGCCAGCGAGTGCTTCACCGAGGGCGCCGCCGGCACCGCAGCGCGCACCCGCGCGCGCATGTATCTGGCCGAGCCCGAACTGATGGCGATGTTGCGTGCGCCCGCCGATCACCAGAACCCGGAGGGCATTGCCCTCAGGCACTTGGCCGAAACCGCCGGTATGGAGGCCATGCTGCCGGTTCTGGCGCCCGAAGACTGAAACCTATTCGCCGGTCAGGCTCCGGTAAACCGCCGTTACGAATTTAGCAGCGTTGATAAAGGCCCAGGTATAGGCCTCGTCATATTCCGCCGCGGGCGCCGCTGACAGCACCTCCTCCAACGACTTGCCATCCGCGATCATCGCCGCCACCCGGTCGCGCACCGTCTGAATCATGGCGCGGTTGCTAACCACGTCACCCCTGCTCGCCATTGGCCCGTGGCCGGGGATAAAGAGCGTTTGGTCATTTGCCAGCGCCAGCGCCCGGTCATATCCCGCCAGCACGCCGGTCACATTTCCCCCGGCATCCACATCGATATAGGGGAACCGGCCGTTGAACATAATGTCACCCATATGGATGACATTGGCGCCCTTGAAGTGGATGAAGCTGTCACCATCGGTATGCGCGTTCGCCACATGGATGGCGCGCGCCTCGTCGCCGTTCAGGTGAAAGGAAAGCTGGTCATTAAAGGTGATGACGGGCAGCCCGATGCCGGCGCCCTCGTCAGTCCAGCCGCCCGAACGGTTCAGCGGGCGCGATATCAGCTGCACCCGCACATTATCCTGGGCGACAATTACCGTTCCCATCTTGCCCAGGTTCTCGTTACCGCCGGTATGGTCGCCATGATAATGCGTGTTGATCAGGTAGCGCACCGGCTGATCCGAGATTTCCGCAATGGCGGCGAGGATTTTGGGGGTCAGGGGCGCGAACTGGTCGTCGATCAGAAAAACCCCGTCGTCGCCCGCCGAAACGCCGATATTGCCGCCCCTGGCGAACAGGGCATAGATATGACCCCGCACATGCTCGGTCCTGACCTCCACGCTGGCCTGGTCCTGGGCTGTCGCCTGGGTGGCGGAAAGCGCAAGAATTCCAGCCATTGCCGCGTAACTCAAAATTCTCCTCATCACGCTTGTTCCTTCCTCGTTCTGTCTGTTGTTCGCTGGTTATTCATGCTCTGAAATGGTCGCGGTCCCGTCCTAGAATTTGGAAAAATCCGCCTCCCGGCGCTCCATGAAGGCAAGCATGGCTTCCTGCGCTTCCTCCGATTTCAGTCCCTCGGCAAAGGCTTCGCCTTCGGCCTCCATGATATCAGGCAAAATTCCCCGGGCCGCCTTCAGCAATGCCCGGGTGCGGCGCAGCGCCACCGGTGGTTTTGCCGCCAGCGCCATGGCCTTTTCCATGGCAAAGCTCTCCACATCCGCGTCTTTCACTACCTTGTTGACGAGGCCCATCTCACTGGCTTCCTCAGGCCCGAAAGGCTCGGCCAGCAACATCAGCTCTGCGGCTTTCTGGTAGCCCGCCAGCAGCGGCAGCAGCAAAGTCGAGCCCGCTTCGGGCACCAGTGCCAGATTGACGAAAGGCAGCCAGAAGCGCGCGCTTGTGCCTGCATAGACCAGGTCGAAATGCAGCAGCATGGTGGTGCCCACACCAACCGCGTCGCCCCTGACCGCTGCCACCATGGGCTTTTCGGCGCTGGCCAGGATGGCAAGAAAATGGGAGACCGGCGAATCAGCGGTGAGCTGCGGGGCGCCAAGAAAGTCGGCGATATCATTGCCGGCGGTAAAACATTCGTCGGTACCGGTGAACAGCAACACGCGCACTTTATCGTCGCTTTGCGCGCCTTCCATGATGCCGGCGATAGTCTCGTACATGGCTGCGGTCAGCGCATTTTTCTTTTCGGGGCGGTTGAACTGAATTCTCAGCACCCCGTCCCTCAGGGTGGATATCACCTGTTCGGTCAATATTCTCTCCTGTGGTCTGGGCAGTGGTCTGGGCATTGGTCTGGGCATTGGTCTGGCCAGTGTTGTTGCCCGCAACGCGGCAAAGTCTACACCATATTTTCGCCACGGAAAGCCGCCACAAGCGATGCATTCTAAACCTTTGTATGCGCGGCGCTTATTTAGTAAGAAATGTGCGGCGGGTCACCCGCGTTTTGGAAAGCCCCCAAGCGCACCAGGAAATGCAGAATGAGCATGGCCACAAAACAGATCGCGGTGATATTCGGGGGGCGCAGCGTCGAGCATGACGTCAGCGTCCTGACCGGCCTGCAATTCATTGAGGCCCTGAACCCGGAGAAGTTCGCCGCCCTGCCCGTTTACGTCGACGCGGCGGGCGACTGGTGGACCGGCGACGCACTCCTGAAGCGCAGTTTCTATCCGCTTGATGGGGAAAAGAAAAAGGATCTCACGCCGGTGTATCTGGCGGTCGGACGCGCCGGTGGTGCCCGGTTGATAGGAAAGAAAAGCGGGCTCCTCGGCGGGCGCGATGAGGAAATCCCCATCGATCTGGTGGTCCCCGCCATCCATGGCAGCAACGGCGAGGACGGCACCCTGCAGGGTATGCTGGAATTCGCCGGAATTGCTTATGCGGGAGCCCCGGCGCTGGCCTCGGCGGCGGCCATGGACAAGGCCTTCACCAAAACACTGCTGGCGGGACTGCCGGGCGGGAAAGCCGTGCCGGTGTTGCCCCATGCCATTATTCCCCGCCCCGGCGAGGGCGTGCATCTGACCCCGGAAATGATTGATGCGGCGCTCGGCAACCTGCTGGAGACCACCGGCTTTCCGCTTTTCGTCAAGCCGCAGCATCTGG
>JACZSK010000062.1 GCA_022574255.1 Pseudomonadota bacterium | reverse complement strand
TCAGCGAGGTCGCCGGTGATTTGCTGGGGCTGGACCAGGCGCGCGCGCGCCGCCTGAACTGGAGCGATATTGCCGACGAAGGCGGTTCGCTGGTCAATCCCGACAGCGAAGAGCTGCTGGATGTGGAAGCGCTGGATTTCCGCGTGCCGGGGCTCAACGAGAAATATCCCATCGGCTGGATGAGCCTGCTGCGCAAGCGCCAGGCCGCACCGGTGCGCGTAACCGCGGACGGACCCGCTGTCTCCACCATCTTTGCCGAGGCGCCCTTTGCGGTGGTCATCCTGAACGCCAAGGCCGAATTGCGCGATTTCAACCGCGCCTTCCAGGACCTGTTCAGCGAGATTGCCGGGCGCGAAATCGCCGAGGGCGAGGATTTCGCCGCCCTTGTGCCCGGGGACGAGCGCGACGAGTTTGCCATCAACCTGAAAAAAGCGGTCGGCGGGAATCCCGCGCAGCTTCCCATGGAACTGCGTTATGGCAAGGACGACGATACCATCGTGCAGGTTTACTTCTCGGCCGCCGGCGCCGGGCAAAAACGCCGCGCAATCCTCTATCTGATCGACGTCACCGAGCAACGCAGCCTGGAAATCCAGTTTGTCCAGGCGCAGAAAATGCAGGCGGTGGGCCAGTTGGCCGGCGGCATTGCCCATGACTTCAACAACCTGCTGACCGCGATCATTGGTTTCTGCGATCTGTTGCTTATGCGTCACGGGCCCGGCGACCAGTCGTTCTCCGACCTGATGCAGGTGAAGCAGAACGCCAGCCGCGCCGCCAATCTGATTCGCCAGCTGCTGGCCTTCTCGCGCCGCCAGACGCTTCGCCCCACGGTGCTGGTGGTCACCGATGTGCTGGCTGAAATATCCAACCTCATCCGCCGCCTGATCGGCGATAATATCACCTTTGAAGTCTCCCACGGTCGCGACCTGGGCGCGGTGAAGGCCGATCAGGGGCAATTCGAGCAGGTCATTATCAACCTGGTGGTCAATGCCCGTGACGCCATGGAGGACGGCGGCAAGCTGACCGTGACCACGCGCAACGTTGGGCCGAAGGAATCCGGCGAGCTGGGTTACAAGGTTATGCCCGCCGGCGATTATGTGCTGATCAGCGTCTCCGACACCGGCCCCGGCATCCCCGAGGAAAATATCTCCAAGCTGTTCGAGCCTTTTTTCACCACCAAGGAGGTGGGCAAGGGCACCGGGCTGGGCTTGTCGACGGTCTATGGCATCGTCAAACAGTCCGGCGGCTTTATTTTTGCCAGCTCCGAGCCGGGCGAAGGCGCCACCTTCGATATTTATCTGCCGGTCTATACGCCCGAGGAAGCGGATAAGGCGGCGGTCGTGGCCGAAGAGGCGACGGTGGCGACGGTGGAAGAAACGCCGCTCCGCGATTTGACCGGCAACGAGACCATTCTTATCGTTGAGGACGAGGATGCGGTCCGCCTGTTCGCCTCAAGGGCGCTGGCCAACAAGGGCTATAAGGTGCTGGAGGCGATCAGCGGCGAGGCGGCGCTTGACCTCATTGATGCCCACGACGGCGAGATCGATCTTTTGTTATCGGATGTGGTGATGCCCGGCATGGACGGCCCCAGTCTGGTTGAAAAGGTGCTGGAGCGGCGCCCCGCCATCAAGGTGATTCTCATCTCCGGCTATGCCGAAGAAGAATTCCGCAAGAAACTGCACGAGGGCGACTTCTCCTTCCTGCCCAAGCCCTTCACGCTGCAGGAACTGGCCGAGCGGGTGAAGGCGGTGTTGGAAGCGTAGGGTCTTCTTTTCCTCAGCCCCCGCTTGGGAGAAGGGCTTTCTTTTTTCCCTCAGCCCTCGTGGGAGAGCGAGGCGTGCAATGAGCCGGGGGAGGGGGTGAAGAAGAGAAATCTGTCAGTCGCGGAACTCTTTTGACCGATCCTGTGAATAACCTGTTGGATAGGGGCCTTCGATGATCAGCGAGACATTCGAGGCATTATTCAAGGCCGCCCTGCCGCTGGGAATCCTCAGCTATTTCCTCTTTCACTGGTCGCTGGCGTCGGGACGTCTTGGCAATATCGCCGGTCGCAAGGCCCTCAAAAGCGAGTTGAAACGCATGCGGCGCGAGGCAAAGGCGGCCAAAAAAGCCGGCCAGAAACACGCCTCGGCCAATCCCCTGCATAACAAATGGCTGAAGTTCGGCGGCGGTTTTTATGGTCTTGTGGCGCTCTGGACCTTCGCGGTGATCGAGGCCCGCGAGGTCTATGATTTTTTCATGGACTTCACCGGCCTGGGCGGCATCGTCGATAAACTGGGGCTGGGCCTGGTGATCGAATTTTTCGTCAACTCGCTGGTCAATTTCATCAAGGCGATTGCCTGGCCGGTCTATTGGCCTCAAGTGCTGGACAGCGATCGGATATTGCTGTGGCTCATCCTCGCCTACGCCGGCTATTGGGCGGGCATCCGCGCGGCACGGTGGAAGAACAGAGGGGAGGGGGCGGAGTAGGATGGTTTGCGATTTCAAGAGCTGAGATATTTACCACGTGCCGTTTTTTTATTCAGTCCTCAATGGGCTTAACCCACTTGTTCCTTAACCATTTGCCAAGCTTGGATTTGTCCCATCTGCTCTGGGGTGGAAATACACGTTGCAAATCCATCTTGTTCACCTCCAGATCAACATAAACTGGGATGCTTGGTCTGTCTGATATATCCAAATGAAGATGGGCGCCGCTCTTGCCTGCTTGTCGCCCGCTCTCCATAAGAAGGGCTTCCCAATCAAAATGAGCTAAGCGCCAAAAATCCGGGTCCAAAATTTTAAATTCCGAAGCATCCTTTTTGCGGCCTCTCATTCCTATTTTGCGGCTTCTGGCAGCCTGCTCAATCAATTTTGCAGACATAAAAATAAATGCCTCCATCGGTCTGTTTCTTGTTGGCAGAGAAAATTTTGCGTCATAGGTCAGGTAGTCAATGGCATCCTTCAAATATATCCAGTCTGGAGACTTGGCCCGCTCGAAAATACGCCTCAGAACCGACCAGTTTGCGGAGATCAGCAGGGCAATTGCGAGCACGATGAGCGCGTATTCGGTCAGCCGGCCCGCAAGACCTTCCATAGCCTCTACTAAATCTGGATATCCAGTCACAAGCATTACGGGCCACCCAAATTTCTGAATGATGGCACCTAACCCCATGAAGAGAGCGAAGATATTTTGAGTGGCTCTGCGCATTATCCAGACAATGACTCCGCAGGCTTGCGCATGTCAATCACCGATATTGGGGCAGAACACAATTAGAACAACGGTGAAAACTGCAATTGCGCCAAAGACTTAAAATTTGTCTTGCCAATGAGAACAAAAGTGGTACAAAGCGAAACAAGACAGGCGACGCACGGGGCCATAAGGCGCTCCACCACCAGCCGCGTTGCAATCGAATTGGGGCTATGAAATAAGGATGGAGACGGGAAATGGCATTACCGGCACGCAAAACACCAAAGGCTTCGGGAGCAGCACTGAAAGTGGTCGCCAACGGAAACATCGACAAGGAGCGCGCGCTTGAGGCAGCGCTGGCGCAAATCGACCGCGCCTTCGGCAAGGGCTCTGTCATGCGCCTCGGCCGCAACGAGAACCCGGTGCAGATTGAAACCATTTCAACCGGTTCCCTCGGCCTCGACATGGCGCTGGGTATAGGCGGCCTGCCCAAGGGGCGGGTTATTGAAATCTTCGGCCCCGAGAGCTCGGGCAAGACAACGCTGGCCCTGCATGTGGTGGCCGAGGCCCAGAAGCTGGGCGGGACCGCCGCCTTCATCGATGCCGAGCACGCCCTTGATCCCATTTATGCCAGGCGCCTGGGCGTCGATATCCACGATCTGCTGATCTCGCAGCCCGACACCGGCGAGCAGGCGCTGGAGATCGCCGACACGCTGGTCCGTTCCGGCGCCGTGGCCATTCTGGTGATCGACAGCGTTGCCGCGCTTATCCCGCGCGCTGAGTTGGAAGGCGAGATGGGCGACAGCCATGTGGGGCTGCAGGCGCGGCTCATGAGCCAGGCGCTCAGGAAGCTCACCGGCTCGATCTCCAAATCCAAATGCATGGTTATCTTCATCAACCAGATCCGCATAAAAATCGGCGTCATGTATGGCAACCCGGAGACCACGTCGGGCGGCAACGCGCTGAAATTTTACGCCTCGGTACGGCTCGACATTCGCCGCATCGGCCAGATCAAGGAGCATGACGAAGTGGTCGGCAGCGCGACCCGGGTAAAGGTGGTGAAAAACAAGGTGGCGCCGCCTTTCAAGAAGGTCGAGTTCGATCTCATGTATGGCCTGGGTATTTCCAAGGTGGGCGAGCTTATCGATCTCGGTGTTATCGCCGGCGTCGTCGAGAAATCCGGGTCCTGGTATTCCTATGACAGCCAGCGCATCGGCCAGGGCCGCGAGAACGCCAAGCGTTTCCTGATCGACAACCCCGACATCGCGGCCACGCTGGAGGCCACCATTCGTGCCGACGCCGGCCTGGACGGTGGGCCTGGGGGTGAGGCCAGCGACGGCAACGACAGCGCTGCTTCTGCGCAAGCAGAGGAGGGCGCGCCAGGCAACGGGGCGGACTCGACCAACGAGGAGACCAGCACAGCCGGCACCAGCCCAGCAGGCACCAGCGCTGACGAGGCCAGCACAGCCGGCGCTAGCCCAGCCGGGACCAGCCCAGCCGCCGAGACCCGCCCAGCCGGCGCTAGCCCAGCCGAGACCCGCCCAGCCGCCGAGACCCGCCCAGCCAAAGAGTAAACCTCTCCACGCGCTGAAATTATGCTCGGGACTCTCGGCTGCCCTTTTCCGGACTCCCCGACGAATACAGGATCAAGAGGGCGCACTTCCCCCCAGGTGCATAAATGTGCGGGGACCAATTCCCGACTTGCCCCCAAGCAAGTTCCAACTGGACGGTATGGCTCCCCATACCGTCCATTCTTTTGTCTGGCGGTCGGCAGTCGCTGCGTCTATCTATTGCGCCGTGACCGGCGAATGGGCAATGTAGGGCGGCATCTAGGAATTTGGCAGGGAAACCGGGCGGGAATCTGGCCGGGAAACAGGAATAAACATGAGTGGCGTAAACGAAATCCGCAGCACATTTCTCGACTATTTTGCCAAAAACGGTCACGAGATTGTCGCGTCGTCGCCGCTGGTGCCGTTGAATGACCCCACGCTGATGTTCGTCAACGCCGGCATGGTGCAATTCAAGAACGTGTTCACCGGCGCGGAAAGTCTTGATTTCAAGCGCGCCGTGACGGCACAGAAATGCGTGCGCGCCGGTGGCAAGCATAACGACCTGGACAATGTCGGCTATACCGCCCGCCACCACACTTTCTTTGAGATGCTGGGCAATTTCTCTTTCGGCGACTACTTCAAGGAAGAGGCGATCAAATTTGCCTGGGAGCTGCTGACCGATGTCTACGGCCTGGACCCCGGGCGGCTGGTCGCCACCGTCTATCATGAAGATGATGTGGCCTATGATTTATGGCGCAGCATAGCCGGCCTGCCCGAGGACCGGATCTTGCGCATCGCGACCGCGGATAATTTCTGGGCCATGGGCGAAACCGGCCCCTGCGGTCCCTGCTCGGAAATATTTTATGACCACGGCGAGGCGTTGCCCGGCGGCCCGCCCGGCAGCCCGGACGAAGACGGCGACAGGTTCGTGGAAATCTGGAACCTGGTGTTCATGCAATATGAGCAGCAGACCAAGGACACCCGCGTCGACCTGCCCAAGCCCTCCATCGACACCGGCATGGGGCTGGAGCGCATGGCCGCGGTATTGCAGGGCACCCACGATAATTACGAAATTGACACCTTCCGGGCCCTGATCGGCGCTTCGGTTGAGGAGACCGGCGTCGCCGCCGAGGGCGAGCACAGGGTTTCGCACCGCGTGATCGCCGATCATCTGCGCGCCGCCAGCTTCCTCATCGCCGACGGCGTTCTGCCCTCGAACGAGGGTCGCGGGTATGTGCTGAGGCGGATCATGCGCCGCGCCATGCGCCACGCCCATATGCTCGGCGCGAAAGATTTGCTGCTCTATAAGCTGGTGCCGACGCTGGTCACGGAAATGGGCCATGCCTATCCCGAGCTTGGCCGTGCCGAGGCACTGGTCACCGAGACGCTGAAGCTCGAGGAAAACCGGTTCCGCGAGACCCTGACCCGTGGCCTCAAGCTGCTCGGCGAGGCGGTGGGAAAACTCAAATCCGGGGCGGCACTGCCCGGCGCCGTGGCCTTCAAGCTTTACGACACCTACGGCTTTCCCATCGACCTGACCGAGGACGCCATGCGGGCGGAGGGGCGCGGCGTTGACCGGGAAGGGTTTGATGCCGCCATGGCCCGGCAGAAAAAAGAGGCCCGCGCCGCCTGGAAGGGCTCGGGCGATGCCGCCACCGAAGCCGTATGGTTCGAAATCCGCGAGGAAGTGGGCGCCGGCGAATTCCTTGGCTACACGGCGGAAGCCGCCGAGGGTCAGGTCACCGCGCTGGTGGTTGACGGCAAGCGCGTGAAGAAAGCTGGCAAAGGCGCCGAGATCGCGCTGATCGCGAACCAGACGCCGTTCTATGGCGAATCCGGTGGCCAGGCGGGCGACCGCGGTGTGATTACTGGCGAGGGTGGCGTGCGCATCCTGGTCAGCGATACGCTGAAAAAGCTTGGCGCCCTGCATGTTCACATGGGCCGCGTCGAGAAAGGCGGCATCGCGGTTGGCGATATGATCGAGCTGGCGGTCGACGGCGACCGGCGCACAAATCTTCGCGCCAATCATTCGGTCACGCATCTCCTGCACCGGGCGTTGCGCGACCGGCTGGGCGACCATGTGACACAGAAGGGCTCGCTGGTGGCGGCGGATCACCTGCGTTTTGATTTCTCGCACCCCAAGGCGATGGCCGCCGGGGATATCTCCGCCGTGGAAGCTCAAGTCAATGCCATGATCCGCGCCAATGATGCCGTCACCACCCGCCTGATGACCCCCGACGAAGCCGTTGCCGAGGGCGCGCTGGCGCTTTTCGGCGAGAAATACGGCGACGAAGTGCGGGTGGTCTCAATGGGCGTTGGGGAAGGCGAGGGGCGGTATTCGGTTGAGCTTTGCGGCGGCACCCATGTGCGGCGCACCGGCGATATCGGGCTCTTTCTCATTACCTCGGAGGCCGCGGTCGCGGCGGGGGTGCGACGCATCGAGGCGCTGAGCGGGGAGGCGGCGCGGGACTATCTGGCGGCGCAGGAATCGCGGTTGCTGGAGACCGCCGGTTTGTTGAAATCAAGCCCCGGCGATGTGGCTGAGCGGGTTGAAGCTTTGCTTGCCGAGCGCAAGGCCCTGGAGCGCGAACTCAAGGAGGCCAAAAAGCAACTGGCGCTCGGTGGTGGCAAAGAGTCAGCCGGCCCCAAGGCGGTGAAGGTCGGCGACGTGCCCTATCTGGCTGATACGCTGCAGGGCATTTCGCCGGGTGACTTGAGGTCCATCGCCGACGAGGCCAAGGCCAGGCTGGGCTCGGGCGTGGTGGCGTTCGTTGCGGTCAACGAGGGCAAGGCGGCGCTGCTGGTGGGTGTGACCGATGACCTGGTTGACCGGATCAGCGCCGTTGACCTGGTGCGCGCGGGGGCCGAGGCCCTTGGCGGCAAGGGTGGCGGTGGCCGTCCTGATATGGCCCAAGCCGGTGGTCCCGACGGTGCCGCAGCGGGCAAAGCCCTGAAGGCTATCGAAGACCGAATCGCATCGATTTAGCGAAGGCTTGGTCCGCTTAGCCCGCTTCGCTTTCTTTGCCCATCGCCGCTTCCAGGTTCTCGACGATTTTTGCGAAGAACTGCTGGGTGGTCAGCCAGCTCTGGTCGGGCCCGATCAGCAGCGCCAGATCCTTGGTCATGGCGCCGGATTCCACGGTCTCAACGCACACCCGCTCCAGCGTCTCGGCGAAGGTCACAACATCGGGCGTCTCGTCCATGCGTCCGCGGTGCTTCAGCCCGCCGGTCCATGCATAGATCGAGGCGATGGGGTTGGTCGAGGTCTCCTTGCCCTCCTGATGCTGGCGGTAATGGCGGGTCACGGTGCCGTGGGCGGCCTCTGATTCGATGGTGCCGCCGTCCGGGGTCATCAGCACCGAGGTCATCAGGCCAAGGCTGCCGAAGCCCTGCGCCACGATATCCGACTGCACGTCGCCGTCGTAATTCTTGCAGGCCCAGACAAAACCGCCGCTCCATTTTAGCGCGCAGGCGACCATATCGTCGATCAGCCGGTGCTCGTAGGTTATGCCCGCTTCCTTGAATTTTTCGGCAAAATCGGCGTCGAAAATTTCCTGGAAGAGATCCTTGAACCGCCCGTCATAGGCTTTCAGGATGGTGTTCTTGGTGGAGAGATATACCGGCCAGCCCAGTTGCAGGCCGTAATTGAAGACGGCGCGGGCAAAATCGCGGATCGAGGGGTCGAGATTATACATCCCCATGGCGACGCCGCTGTCGGGGAAATCGAAGATTTCATACTCGGTGGCCTCGCCGCCGTCGGCGGGCTCAAAGCGCATGGTCAATTTGCCCTTGCCGGGAATGAGAAAATCGGTGGCACGATACTGGTCGCCGAAAGCATGGCGGCCGATAACAATGGGCCTGGTCCAGCCGGGCACCAGCCGCGGCACGTTGGAGCACATGATCGGCGCGCGAAAGACCGTGCCGCCGAGAATGTTGCGGATGGTGCCGTTGGGCGAGCGCCACATTTTCTTCAGGCCGAATTCCTCCACCCGCGCCTCGTCGGGCGTGATGGTGGCGCATTTGATGCCGACGCCATGCTTGAGAATTGCCTCGGCGGAATCGATGGTAATCTGGTCGTCGGTCTCGTCGCGCTTCTGGATGCTCAGGTCGTAATATTCGAGTTCGATATCGAGATAGGGCAGGATCAGCCGCTCGCGAATCCATTCCCAGATAATCCGCGTCATCTCGTCGCCGTCGATTTCAACAAGCGGTGTGGCAACCTTGATTTTGCTCATCGAGCCCTCGCTTCATGCTGCTGTATGGTTTTTAATATTGCCGTGACTGCGGGCGTAAAATATCACCCCCGCCGCCAGTGTCAAACTTCACGGTGAAGGCGGATGTAATTAGATCGTTTTCGCGAAATTCCTAAAAGATTTCGCTGTCGCTGGGCCGCACAGGCGGCTTGTGCGCGCGGATGGTGGGAATGACTTCAGCGGCGCTGCTGACCACGGTGAACAGGTCGCGGCATTCCGGCGCCGCAAATCCCTGGTCAATGACATGGTCGATCAGGCTTATCAGCGGGTCCCAGTATCCGGCATGGTTGACGATGATGACTGGCTTGTCATGCAACTCAAGCTGCGACCAGGTGATAATTTCGAACAATTCGTCCAGGGTGCCCAGGCCGCCGGGCAGCACCACTATGGCATCGCACAGGTCGAACATCAGTTTCTTGCGCTCGTGCATGCTTTTAACCACATGCAGTTCGGTGCCCCCGCGAAAGCCGATTTCCACGCGGTCCAGATGTTCGGGAATGACCCCTATGACGCGCCCGCCGCTGGCCATTATTTTGCGTGCGATCACGCCCATCAGGCCAATTCCGCCACCACCGAAAACCAGGCCAACGCCTTCTTTCGCCATAAAATCGCCCAGTTCCTGGGCTAGTGTTTCATGGTCGTCGCCCTCTCCGGTGCGCGATCCGCAGTAAACGCAAAGGGTTTTCGGGTCCGCCATGGGACTTGTCTCTCTTCTGGTTTCGGGGTCGTGCTGCGTGTGCTGTGTGCGTTGCATGTTGAAAAAGCCGGTTCGACTGAGGGTCAGACACTGGTTACGATTTCGCGATTTGAGTTGCCCAGGCTCGTTTTCGCATCTAATACAGCAATGGGTACTTATCATGGGCTGGTGATTGGTATTGCAAGAAGAAGATAAAAAATACGTCAATTTGCGGAATTTGGTTTTTGTTCTGCTCACCGGGGCTGCGCTTTTCGCGGTGGCCGTGACCTATTTTATGCGCGAGCCTGCCGGCACGGATGACGGATACCGGCTGGCCAGCGCACCGGCTTTTGAAGTTGGCGCCGCCGCCCAGGCCCGCGAGGCCGAAGCGGAAATCGGCGGCTTGCCTGTCTCGCCCAGCTTCGATGTCGTTCGCATCAGCCGTGGCGGCACCGGCGTTATCGCCGGTCGCGCCGCGCCCCACAGCACAGTGCAGATCATTGTCGACCAACGGACAGTTGGCAGCGTCGTTGCCGACAGTGCCGGTGAATGGGTGCTGATTTTGCAGGAGCCGTTGAAAAGCGGCCCGGCGGAATTAAGCCTTCTGGCCATGCAGGCCGATGGAGAACAACGCGAATCGCGAGATGTGGTGGTGATTTCCCTGCCCGAAAGCCGGGGCGAGCGGTTTGTGGAATCGGCGCGCGACGGCGTGGTCGCCGTGTTGACCCCGCGCGATGGCTATGGCGCCAGCCGCGTATTACAAAAACCGGGCGTGTCTCCGGTCGGCGAATTTGGCGACAGTCTTTCGATTGACGCGGTCGATTATGGCGAGGCCGGAAGCGCTATGATTTCCGGGCGCGCGCTGCCGCGAGCCCAGGTGGCGCTCTATGTGGACAATGCGTTCATCGGCACGGCGCGCGCCGACGACCATGGGCGTTGGGCAATGGGACCGGATCAGCCCATAACCGAGGGGCCGCATATGTTGCGCGCCGACCAGATAATCGCCGATGGCGACGTGGAGTTGCGCATCGAACAGCCGTTTGAGACCGACATGCCGACCGATCTTTCCTTGCAGCTGGGCCAGGTATTGGTCAGGTCCGGCAACAGTCTGTGGCATATCGCCCGCAAGATTTACGGCAGTGGCCTTCGCTACACTGTTATCTTTCAGCAGAACGCGGAACAAATTCGCGACCCGGATCTTATTTATCCCGGGCAGCTGTTCACCCTGCCGCGTGAGGCGCTGAATCATCGCGGATAGTACCTAAGCAACTAAGCAACCAGCAGACCGCGCAATTGCTTCAGCCGGTCGGCGGATTTGAGAACCTTGAAGGTGACCTCCTTCAAAAGCGGCGCCAGCCCCACGACCGCTTTTGGCTCGATTTCCATCACCAACCGCACAACGCCGCTCTTGTCTATTGTCATCCGGCCGGGCAGGTCGCCCGCGGGCGAGCTGGTCAAGTCGAGCGCGCTATTTCTCGCGGCCGCATCCTGTGCCGTAAAAGGCAGGTGGCCCAGGCAGGCCTCAATGGTCACGGAACCGGCTGATGCGTCGGGCTCCGCCGGGGTTACCGTGAAGTCGATATTTTCCCACTGAAAGGCAAAACGCCCGGGCATCGCATGACCGCCGTTGCCCAACAATCTGTTGGCCCGGCCGATTACCTCCTGCAAAGGTATGTCCGGGGAAATCGCGGCCTCCCGTTCGTCCAGGGGAGCCACAGGCTGGCTGGTGTTGGTCATGGAAGCCTTCCGGGTTTCCTTGTTCCCGCCTGCTGCGGAAAGCCCGCAGGGGCGATATGGCGTGCGTGTTTGCGGAAAATCGCTTTTTCTTCTGGTAAGCGTTCCTATCTTTACCCAATGTAGGGCGACACGCACTGTCGGCAAGAAAACTTCCCCCATCTTATTCACGGAGCCGCCCCTTAATGCCCAGACCAATCATCGATGCTGAAAGCGCGCAGGGTGAACCCAAGTTGTCGACGCTCCGCCGGCTTGGACCTTATCTGTGGCCTGCCGGCCAGCCAGCTCTGAAACTGCGCGTGCTGCTGGCAGTTGTTTTCCTGATTGCGGCGAAGGCAGTCACCGTTTACACGCCATTCTTCTACAAGGATGCGGTGGATGCGTTGTCCGGCAGCGACGCGGATGCGCTGTATTTGCCGTTGGCGCTCATCGCGTCTTACGGCCTGGCGCGCTTCATGGCGCTGGTATTTGCCGAGCTCAGGGACATGGCCTTCATTCGGGTCGGGCAGTCGGCGGTCAGGCGCATCGCTCTCACCACCTTCGAGCATCTGCACAATCTGTCCCTCAGGTTTCATCTCGAGCGGCGCACCGGCGGCCTCAGCCGCTCCATTGAGCGTGGCACCAGGGCGATCGACTTCATGCTGCGCTTCATGTTGTTTTCAATCATCCCGACGCTGATCGAACTGGCGCTGGTGACCGCGATCTTTCATGTCCATTTCGGGTGGGTATTCAGCCTGTCGCTTGCCGGCGCTATCAGCGCTTACATGGTTTTCACTTTTTCCATCACCGAATGGCGCATCAAGTTTCGCCGGGAAATGAACAAGCAGGATTCCGCCGCCAATACCAAGGCGATCGACAGCCTGCTGAATTACGAGACGGTCAAGTATTTCGGCAATGAGGCCCATGAGGCCGAGCGCTTCAATGTTGCGTTGCTCGGTTACCAGGAGGCGGCGGTGCGCAGCCAGCTCTCGCTCAGTTTGCTCAACGTCGGACAATCGCTGGTCATTAATTCAGGGCTCATACTGGTTATGTACCTGGCGGCCAGCGCCTACCTTGAGGGCACCATCACCATCGGCGATTTCGTGCTCGCCAACACGCTATTGATCCAGTTATTTATTCCGCTCAATTTCCTCGGTTTCGTGTATCGGGAAATCAAGCAAAGCCTGGTCGATATGGAGCAGTTGTTCTCTCTCCTGGATAAAAACCAGGAGGTGGCCGACAAACCGGATGCCAGGCCGATTGTGCTGGATGGGGCGAGAATCGAATTCAGGGATGTGGTCTTTCGCTATGAGGACCGCACCATACTGGATGGCATCACATTTGAGGTGCCGGCCGGCGAGACGGTCGCCGTGGTCGGGCCCAGCGGCGCCGGGAAGTCGACGATTTCCCGCATTCTCTTTCGCTTTTACGACATCGCCTCGGGCTCTGTGACAATCGACGGACAGGATATCCGCGACGTTACCCAGCAAAGCCTGCGCGGCGCCATCGGCATTGTGCCCCAGGACACGGTCTTGTTTAACGACACCATCGATTACAACATCCGCTATGGCCGCCCTGACGCCAGCGATGAAGAAGTGCGCGAGGCGGCGCGCCATGCCCAGATTGAGGCCTTTGTGGCCAAATTGCCGGACGGTTATGAAAGCATGGTGGGCGAACGCGGGCTGAAACTCTCGGGCGGCGAGAAACAGCGCGTCGCCATTGCCCGCACTATACTGAAAAACCCCGCGATCCTGCTGTTGGACGAGGCAACTTCGGCGTTGGATACCAACACCGAGCGTGAAATACAGAGCGCGCTGGCGGAAATATCCGAGGGCCGAACCAGCCTGATTATCGCCCACCGGCTGTCGACCATCATCGACGCCGACCAGATTCTGGTGCTGGATGACGGTAAAATTGTCGAGCGCGGCGGCCACGAGGAATTGCTCAGGCTGGACGGTGTCTATGCCCGCATGTGGGCGCGCCAGCAGGAGGCGGCGGAGGCCCGCGCCCGCCTGGCAACGCTGGAAAGCGACCGGTTCGTGGGAGAAACCGGCGCCTGACATGCGCCACAATTGCGCCATTGCCGCTTGGCGGCGGAGCGCGCCCCTGATATGACCATTCCTGCCGCTCGGTACGGCTGGGGAGGCGGGAACAAACAGCGAGAAGGAGCCACCAGACCATGAGTAAAGCGGGCGCACTTTTGCCGCCGATCCACCGCGAAGGCTATCGATTTGCCCTGGTCTTCTGCGCTGCCAGCCTGGCGTTGCTTTGGGCCATCGAACCATTGGGCTGGATTGGCCTGGTGCTGACGCTCTGGTGCCTCTACTTTTTCCGCGATCCCGTGCGCATGGTGCCCGACGCCCCGGGGCTTATCATTGCGCCCGCCGATGGCATTGTGCTGCCCATTGCCATGCATGTGCCGCCGGCCGAGCTCGGGCTGGGCGACGCGCCGCGAAAGCGCATCAGCATTTTTATGAATGTCTTCAACGTGCATGTGAACCGGGTTCCGGCGTCGGGAAAAATTACCAGGACATGCTACATTGCCGGTAAGTTCTTCAATGCCTCGCTGGACAAGGCCAGCGAATTTAACGAGCGACAACTGGTGGCCATGAAAACCGACGATGGCCATACCATTGGATTTGTCCAGATCGCCGGGCTGGTGGCGCGGCGCATAATCTGTGGCCTGAAAGAAGGCGACGAAGTTGAGGCCGGCGAGCGCTTTGGCCTGATCCGCTTCGGCAGCCGGCTTGATGTTTATCTGGATGAGGGGCTGGAGCCGCTGGTGGCCGAGGGCCAGACGACGATTGCCGGCGAGACAATTCTTGCTGACGGGCGCCACGGCGAGACCCAGCGGCGGGGTCAGGAAATATAGGCCGGACCAGAGAGCGGGAGAAGTATGATGAAGAGCGGTCCACTGCGTAACAGGCGGGTCAGCCTCAGGGGCATTGCCCCCAATATTGTGACCATCCTGGCGCTCTCCGCGGGGATGACATCGCTGAAATTTGCGCTGGCCGGGCGCTGGGAGCTGGCAGCCTTCGCCATCCTTCTGGCTGGCGTGTTCGACGGTATCGACGGCAGCATCGCGCGCCTGCTGAAAAGCGTCTCGCGCTTCGGTGCCGAGCTGGACTCGCTCTCGGATGTTATCAGCTTCGGCGTTGCGCCCGCGGCCATTGTTTATCTGTGGGCGTTGCGCGAGTTGGGTGGCCTTGGCTGGGTGATCGCGCTGGCCTATGTGATTTGCTGTGCGCTGCGTCTGGCGCGTTTCAATTCGAAACTGGATGTGGAGGATGAGCCGCGCAAGAAAGCCGGATTCCTGACCGGAATTCCCGCGCCGATGGCGGCGGCGCTGGCCCTGATGCCTATTATACTGGGGTTCCTGACAGAGAGTGATTTGTTCCGAAGCCCGGCGCTGGTGGGCATAACCACGGCGCTGGTGTCACTGGGCATGGTCTCCAGAATGGCCACCTTTTCCTTTAAGCAGCTTATCATACCGGGCGACCAGATGGTGCCGCTGTTGCTCTTCGTCGGCTTGTTTGCCGCCGCTGTTACCGTTTACCAATGGGCGGTGGTGGTGACCCTGGGCATCGCTTATCTGGTGTCCTTCCCCTTCAGCATACGCAAGTTTTCACGCATTGAGAAAGCGGAAGCCAAAGGGCAGGGCGATTCCGGGAGCTAGAGCATTTTCAGGCCATACAGAATCAATTCTGTTGCCGATTGGTGAGACGATCCGGCGTTGAGGCGGGCGCCGGGCGATGCCGGGCATCGGTCAAGACCGGTTCGGCGGCGGGCGTCCGCCAATCGGCAACCCACGAGGGACGGGCGCTTTCGCACCATTACCGGCGTCAAGGCCCTGGCCCGTATCCCCGATACGCGCTGCGGTCCTTCACTTGGTCCTGGTGCGAAATCGCTCCGTCGGAATGGTTCCGTATGGTCTTAAAGTGCTCTGGCGCACTTTCGGGTTTAATGAATTCAAGCGACCGGGACGACTCGATGGCGTGGTCAGGCGCTCGCGGACTTGCGTTTTTTCCGGGTGCCGATGCCCTCAAGCATGCCGCGGTTGTTCTCCAGAAAATCCAGCGCCGCTTGCTGCACCGCAATGCCGAACTGCACCACAAAACTTGAGGCCGGAGTCATGTCCTCGTCGAGCAGCGATTTAAGAGAATCAATTTTTTGGCGATGCTGGCGCAGCCGATCACCAATCAGCTCGTTGACCCGCTCTGGTGAAACCGCTTCGGCAAAAAGCAGCGAGGCCAGGAACTCCGAGCGGTTCTTGTCGGGGCCGGGGTCGCGGCGAAGCGCCCGTGTCAGTTCCTCCCGGCCGGCAGGGGAAAGGTTATAAACCTTTTTATCGGGCCGCTTCGACTGAGGGGTGGTCTGATAGGTAACAAGGCCCTCTTCGGTCAACCTGGTCAACGCCGGATAGATGGAACCATAGCTGGCCTCGCTGAAAAAGCTGAAGCTGCCCTCGGCGACCATTTTCCTTATTTCGTAACCTGTTGCATCGCCAAGAGCCAAAATGCCCAAGCAAAGGGTGCGCACGTCCATCTGAGAAACTCATACATATCATTTCGATATATATTAATATGATACAAGAAGCGGATTTGTAAAGGATAATCTAACATCTGATGCCTAGGGTGGGGCCTCAGGCAGCAGGAAATCGACCTCAAAAGACCGTTTGGGGCGGATTGTATTGGCCGGCACAGGGAAGATGAATAAAGTGGCGCGATATGTGGCAAGATATACGGCGGCGGCAACACCGGCGCTCAGGCCCACGGCACAGCCGGTAATCAGGTGAGCAGAATGGAACTTTCGCGAATATCTAGGTTGTTTCTTGCCGTTGCGATCCTCACTCTGGGTGGTTGCAGCCTGGTCGGCGGCAGCGGCGATGTGAAAATGCCAGATGGCATCGAATTGCGCAACGCTCAGGTCATGCAGATCACCGATCTGCAACGCCGCCTGGCGGTGGAAAGCGCCCGTGCCACGGCGGCCGAGAAGGTGGTGCAGCGCGCGCGCGCCGAGGTTGACTGGCTGGCCCGGGCGGCACAGGAAGAGCCTCAGCTCAGGGCCAAAATTGCCGAGCTGGAAGAGGAAAACGCGCGGCTCATCGCCGACAACCAGCGCATCGTCGTGCTGGAGGAGAATCTCCGGCAGCTTGAAATTGAAAATGATCGCTTGTCGCGCGCGCTCAGGGGCGACTGGAATGAAAATCCGGAGGCGCAGTCCTCTGGCGCCGACGCCGCCACATCGGAAGTCGAGACGCTGCCCGAGACCGCCGAATATGGTGAAGGCAACTATGCGGTTCATTTGGCTTCCTACCGCTCCAAGGAGGCCTCGCTCGACGGCTGGCGGCGTTTGCAGGGCCTTTATCCAGCGCTGCTCGGCGAATTGAGCGGGCATTTCGCCATATTCGATGTGCCCAGCCTTGGCGGCCGGTTTTACCGCCTGAAAGCAGGACCTTTCGAGGGCGCCAGCGGGGCGCGAAAGCTGTGCCGGGACCTCAACAATGCCGGCGAATATTGCGTGGTCACGGTTTTTGACGGCGAACAGCTCTCGGAATAGGATCAGCGCGGGCAGGCTTTTTTTCCGCGCGCCCTTGACTCAGGGGCCTGTTTTCTCAAGACTTCCCGCCTAGCCGCGAAAATTGGATAAATTTGTGGAGAGGAAGTAGTTCCGCGTGACCCCGGCCGCCAGGTTCGGACGGCATCGACGGGGTCTATTTCACATCGTCATAGTTGGGCTGACGA
>JACZSK010000164.1 GCA_022574255.1 Pseudomonadota bacterium | reverse complement strand
GTTAACGCTGCTTCAAAAGCGCGGTTATTTGCCGCTGAGTTCCAAGTCAGGAGCTTGTCGATGGCTTCACTATCGAGAACTGGCTCGGGAGAATGGGACACTCGGACAAGTGGTTGATCTGCGCATAGTTGGCAGGAGCCCAGGAACGCTGCAACTGAGAGCAGCGATTAAGTCTGGGTTATCTGCCCCGCCCCTCTGTGTCAATGTAAGTGAGACACCTACCGTAGTGAAATTAGTGTAGGGCGGGTAGGAGATTAATTGTGGAAAAAGTACAACTACCATCGTCAGACAACAGTGAAAAGGGTTCGGTTTCAGGCATGCTGGCAACGGAGGGAGCCCGGCGGGCGACCCCAGTTGCCAGCATGCCGCGCGGCGGTGACTCAACCGTTTCCTCGCCACCAGACCCCGAGGTGCCCGAGAAAAACACGCGCCGCAAATACACAACCAAATTCAAGCTTCAGATTCTTGCTAAAGCGGACGCTTGTACACAGCCAGGCCAACTGGGTGCTCTGTTGCGCAGTGAAGGTCTTTATTCATCGAACGTGACCGCTTGGCGGCGCCAAAGAGAACAGGGCATCATCAACGCGATGGCGCCAAAGAAACGCGGCCGCAAGCCAAGTGAGAAGAACCCGCTGACCAGCAAAGTCGCCCAGCTTGAGAAGGAAAACAGGCGACTGCAACAAAAACTCACGAGGGCAGAATTGATCATTGATGCGCAAAAAAAAATGTCCGAGATCCTGGGGATCACTCAGAATCTGAACAACAGCGAGGAGATCAAGTAATGTCGCTAGTCGAACAGTTAAGTCCGTTCACCGGCAAGAAAGCTGCTTGCGAGGCGCTACTGGTGCCCAGGGCCACATTTTACAGGCATCAGGGCGCAAAGAGTCATTCCGATTCTAGCCGCGCGCAACGGCCTGTGCCGCCGCTCGCGCTCAGTTCCATGGAACGTCAAACAGTGATTGATGTTTTGCACTCTGAGCAATTCTGTGACGATGCCCCCCATCAGGCCTATGCCAAGCTGCTGGATGAAGGCCGGTATCTATGCTCAATTAGCACCATGTATCGGATTCTTGGCGCTGAACATGGATCTGTCAGAGAACGTAGAAAGCAGGTTCAACATCCCAGTTATGTCAAGCCTGAGCTACTGGCAACAGCACCAAATCAGGTTTGGTCGTGGGACATTACCAAATTGAAGGGCCCGGCAAAGTGGACCTATTTTTACCTGTACGTGATACTGGATATCTTCAGCCGTTATGTGGTCGGCTGGATGATTGCTCACCGTGAACAGGCAGTCTTGGCTAAACGGCTCATTCAAGATAGTTGTGCCAAGCAGGATATTGAACCTGGTCAGCTTACCGTTCATGCGGATCGCGGATCGAGTATGAAATCAAAGCTGGTTGCACACCTTCTCAGCGACCTGGGGGTAACCAAAACCCATAGTCGGCCTCATGTCAGCAACGACAACCCATACTCCGAGGCGCAGTTCAAGACGCTGAAATATTGTCCGCAGTTCCCCAAAAGATTCGGCTCTATTCAGGATACCAGGTCCTTCTGCCAGGGATTTTTCACCTGGTACAACCAAGAACATCGCCATTCAGGAGTCGCGCTGATGACGCCAGAACAGGTCCACTATGGCTTGGCTCAGCAGGTCTATGAACGAAGATCTGAAGTGCTTGCCGCTGCTTTTGAAAGAAACTCAAATCGGTTCAAAGGTAATGTGCCAACTCCACAATCACTTCCGGCGGCGGCATGGATTAACAAACCAGCTACTGAAGAATTAGAGTCTAATTAAATGACAAAGGTGTCTCATTTTCATTGACACATACCGAAGGATCCTCTCTTCTTGGCCAGCAAATCATCTTTATCCCACGAACGGAAGTACTCCTCAATCTGATCGCCGCTATTGAGCGTCCTAGTAGCTCGTCCCAGAAGTTCTACTCACTGAAATGGCAATTTGGGATGATCACGCTGCTAGATCTTCGATGGTGGAGAGAGAGCGCTTGCGTAGAGCCCGCGGGTTGTTTGAGTTGCCTGTGGCTGCTTGAATCAGTAATTCGCCATGGACAGCACAGCATCGATGGGCTTCCGACCGCAGATGGCCGTATCGAGGGAGACTCCGGCACTGAAGTTAATGATGTATGCAGGAGTATCTCATTCTGTTCCATCGTGTTATCATGATGTATATAGTGTCATCATGATTAAACGGAGCCCGAGATGGTTCGTACCCAGATCCAACTGACCGACGAGCAAGCCCGGACCCTCAAAGAACTGTCGTTGGCCTGCGGCGAATCTGTCGCGTCCCTGGTGCGCAAGGCCGTGGATCAATTACTGATAACGGGGAAACCAGATAAACTGGCACTGTACCGTCAGGCAGCGACGATCGTCGGCAAATACGAGGCGGAGAGGTCCGACGTCGCTGTAGAACATGACCGATATCTTGCGGACGCATTTGACTGATGAACGTCTTTGCAGACACCGCCGGACTTTTCGCGCTACTGGTTCGCAATGACTACATGCATATCCGGGCTAAAGAGAACTTTGCCTACTTCGCCGAAAACCGTGTTCAGCTCCTTACCAGTTCCTTTGTTCTTGTGGAGACTAATGCGCTTCTACAGAGACGCATTGGTCTGCCGCCAGTACACGATTTGCACTCCAGGATCCTGCCACTTATGGAAGTCATATGGGTCGACAACCAATGGTACGGGAGGGGAACTGTATATTGACGCCAATACTACTGTGAGCGGTGGCGACATTTCCGGCGGCGGGCCGAGGCGGACGCTGGCGCACCATTTTGGTGGGACTGGGCGGATCACCATCCTGCCCGGCGGGGAGTTTCGCGTTGCAGCCTGGTTGATTCCGGCCGGCGACACGTTTCAGGTTCAATCGATCGCCGGCAAGCTGCTTGCCGTCGAGCAGTATCCAGTGCGACTCGAACTGGTCGATGCCGATGGGCCGGTCGCCGATGCCTTGGTGATCGCCGAGCGCGAAGCCGAGTTCACGCCCGAGGACTTCCGCGAGTGGCTGCGGGGACTCAACGACTCGGTGAAGCCGGGGGAGCAGCGGCAGGGAGTGTTGCTGTGACCGACCGCCGCAAGATCGGGCGCAACAACCGCACGCGCGGAGCCGCCGCCGAACGCGAGGCGGCGCGGCTGCTCAACGTGACGCATCTCGATCAGTGGTATCGCAACATCGACCGGGGCGGGAAGTACGGCGACATTGCCTGCCCATCCGCTGTAGCCGAGGTGAAGTCCGTCTCACGGGCGATGCCAGCCCTCTTCGACGGAGCACTCGCGCAGGTCGCCGAGGCCGCAGAGGCCACGGGCAAAGACAACTTCGGCGTGCTCGTCCGCTACGCGCGGCCGGGCCACAAGGTGCGCTGGCTGCGGATTGAGGAGCTGACGACGTGACTCCGGGCACCCCGACGAGCACGCGAGGCCGGGAGCGAATGACTCCTCGTCGCCGCTTCGCGTGTTCATCGGGACGGCCGGGCGGTCTAGCGGGCGCCGGGTACTCGGCGGGGGTGGGCTTCAAGGGAGATGCCCATCCTCGCCCGTCCCGCAGGGAGAGGGGATAAGACCGGTGATCTTGGATGTTGGTGGCCGCACAGGAGCGTGGTCTGAGCCCTACCGCCGTGCGGGCTACGACGTGCGCGTCATCGACCCCTGGACGTGGCCGTTTCTGTCCGCTCGCGACTATCGAGACGATGGCCCAGTCCAGGGCGTACTGATGGCTCCCGATTGCACGGAGTTCGCAGGCTCAGGAGCGCGGTGGTGGGC
>JACZSK010000061.1 GCA_022574255.1 Pseudomonadota bacterium | reverse complement strand
TCAGGGGGTCTTCGCCCGCCCATTTGCAACGGATGCGCGGGGGATATCGGGTCTTCGTTTGCGCCATTTGCCTGCCTCTTTTTTCGGTCATGTGTTCGTGCTTTGTTCTATCTGTATAGGGCCTGAAGCAACGCCGGTCAATTCTGTCGGCGGGCGAGGCTACCGGCATGGTCGAGCATGTGGGGCTGGTCATCTCCGGCCATGCCAAGGTGAAAATGGACGATGGCAGCGAGGTGGACATGCGCGCCGGCGACCTGTTTTACGTGCCGCCCGGCCACGACAGCTGGGTAGTCGGCGAGGAACCCTGCGTGTCGCAGCATTTCATGGGCGCCGGCGATTAGGTAGCCTGACCGCCGCCGCCCTGGCGGCCGGTGCACACGGCCATGAAGTCCATCGACTTGTCCAACCCGTCGCTGCGGTAATAAAGATCGTCCAGCGTCCAGCGCCACAATTCCGCTTGGTCCAGCGGCGTTGCGCCCCTGCCGGCAGCTTTCAGCAGCCCGCGGAGCATACCTTCCAGCTTTGCCACCAAGCGGACCGGCAGGACGCGGCTGATCAGTCCATGGAGGGCCGCGAGAGGTTTCTGTCGCGCCAGGCGCAGCATGCGCTGTGAGCGCTCGAATTCGATGTCGTACAATGCGGTTTCGGCAAAAAGCCCGCGCACCTCAACGCCCGCGAAGTGGGGTGTCAGCAGCGCCGACAGGCTGCTGGCGTCGAATTCGGTGACATGGAACTTGTTCCAGGGCTTCATGCCGGGGTCGAGGCGTATGTCGCGGTTGGGGGTGGTGAACAGTACTTTGCCGCCGGGCTTCACGACGCGGGCAATCTCCTGCAGATAACGCGACACGTCTTGAAGATGTTCGATCACCTGAAAGCTGGTGACGACATCGAAGCTGGCATCGTCGAAGGGCAGGGTGATGCCGTCAACTTCCCGGAAGGCCAGGCCGCCGCGGCGGTACCTTTCTGTGGCGACTGCAATCGCCCGCGCCGATACGTCGACGCCGGTCACCTGCGCCGCGCTATTGGCCAGAATATCGCTGCCGTAACCCACATTGCAGCCGACATCCAGTACCGTCAGCCCGGTGGCAATGGCGGCAGCCTCGGCATAGGCCTTGTTCTGCACCAGCCACAGCACCAGCTCTTCACGTGTTTTCGGCTCAACGCTGACCAGCGGATGATGCTCCGACTGAAGGGTGATATTTTTCGCGTGCGCGGAGTCCGACATAAGTGGCTAGCTCCCTGGTGGCCTTAGCAGACGCCAGCCATTGTCACGCTCAATCCTGAAGATTTTCTGAAAAACGGCGCTCCTGCGACGCCATTCCGCCCGGCGCGGTGCGGCGCCATAATATACGAATGGCGGCAAAAGAAAAAGCCGCGTCTGGGGCCCCTTGATCCTGTTCACCGGCGGCGCGCCGGTTCGCGCCTTTTTACGGCGAGACCGTCAGCCCCCCGGAATCCTCGAAGGCGGCCATGATGCCCCAGCCGCCGAAGCTCTCGCCAACCGCGAACAGGAGGCTGTTTTCGCCCTTCTCCAGCGGTAGCAGCGGGTCTTTGTTTGCGCCATTTGCCTGCCTCTTTTTTCGGTCATGTGTTCGTGCTTTGTTCTATCTGTATAGGGCGTCATGCGACGGTCGTCAATTCTCCTGGCGAACGGCGATCATTGGCCATCAAATCGATTCTGTTTATGAGTTCGTGATCTAGCCCTCGGGCGGCAGACCAAAACCCAGATCCAGATATTCGATGGTCTTTTCCAATGTTACCATGCTGCCTTCGTGCGGCGTGGATTTGGTGACCGTAAATTCCGGCTGAGGGCCCATCAGGGTAAGCAGAAATATCGGCTTGCAAGCTTCATCTGCCAGCGGCAAATGCATGCTTTCAATGACGAAATGCTCTCCGTCCGGCATTAACACGCGGCGCCAGGTGCGCGAACCGCAGGGGGTATTCAGCATATTGTCGTGCAGCTTTGCGAAAAAATCGTGATCCGCCCGGTCATAAAGATCGAACAGATTGACGCCGGTGAAATTGGCGCCGAACATCTCGTCGATCGCCGTGCCGGTCAACCGCCCGCGCATGTCATAGCGCCCCAGGCGCTCATGAATGGTAATAAAAGGCAGTAATTCCTTGATATCCGCCGGGTTCATAGCGGACTTACGAGGGATATCACATCCGGCATCACATGGCAGAGACTGCCAGTAGCCAAGAAAAGTATCGAATTGCGACACTGGTCTCACTCACTCAAAAACGGGCAATACTCTGCCCGCGGGCGGCAGTATGCTGTAATCGCTCGGCCACGTAAAGCCTCCCGCGATTAATCAACGAGGGCCTGTAAAAGCCCCTGGATTTCGCGCGCGGCGACCGGCAGCAACGGCGGGCGCATATTCCGCCAGCGGGGTTCGCCAAGCCTTTCAGCCAGCACTGCCTTCATCGCCGGAATCACCGGAAAGGACTGCAGCTTTTCGCGGAATGATTTTACGCCCGCATCCAGCGCACCCGCCTCGCTCGTGTCCCAGTTGTTATAGAGCGCGCGGATGGGTCCGGCGGCAATATTGGCGGTGGCGGTTATGCAGCCGACCCCGCCGCCCTGCATGTTCCGTAGCAGGAATTTCTCAGAACCCACGAACGTGCCGAAGCCGGGCAGCGCCGCCAGCGTTGCGGCGGTATTCGACCAATCGCCAGAAGAATCCTTGGTGCCGACGACGATTCCGGGAAAGGCGCCCTGCAGGCGCTGGATCAGTTGGCACGAATAGCCCACCTGGGCCACCGGCGGGATATGATAGAGGTATATTTTCAGCGCATCCGAGGCGACGCCCTCAATAACCGCGGCCACCGCCGCGAACAGCCCGTCGTCGGGAACCCCCTTGTAATAGAAGGGTGGCAGCAACAGCACGCCGGCGCAGCCGAGCGATACCGCATGCCGGGTCAGCTCGATGGTCTCGGGCAGGGCGCAGAGCCCGCTGCCGGGCATAATAATACGCGGGTCAATACCGGCATCCACCAGCGCCTCCAGCCCCGCCATGCGCTCCGGCCCGGACAGTGAATTGGCCTCGCTGGTGGTGCCGAAGGGCACAATGCCGGTGCAGCCTTCATCCAGCACCCTCGCCGCATGTTCCACATAGAGGTCCGTCGCCACCGACCCGTCATCGGCGAAGGGCGTCAGCAATGGCGCCAGCACGCCGGAAAAGATTTGCTGATTGTCTGTCATATTTTGCTCTTCGCGGCGGAACGCTCTTGTACGAACCCGATTGCCTCGGCGACCAGCGGCCCCAGTCTCTCGCTATCCTCGGCCAGACGCTGCGGCAATACCACATAGTCTTTCTTGATCGGGCTGCCGGGAAAATACTGAAGCTGAGCGCCGCCCTCGCCGCGCAAGCTGCGGCATTGTTCCGGGGGCAGTTTCAGGGCCAGGCCCGCCGGTGACAGGCTCATGAATATCTGCCCTTCGGTATAGGCGGCGGCGCCACTGAAGAAATGCTTGCACTTGATGGCTGCCCCGTCGCCGGCCGCTCCGGCTGGCAGGGTCTCCAGCAGATCGCGCAGGTCATTCAGATAGGGTGCGGCCATGTCAGGACCCTCATTGTTCCGGCGGATCATAGGCGTTTGGACGGGGGTGCGGGCAAGGCATAATTTCTTGGCAAAAAAAGAGCCCGGACTCCTTTCGAAGCCCGGGCTTGCCGTTGGGGGGGTTGAATTGCGATCGGGCCTTCTGTTGGAGGCCCTGGCGCATGGATCGACTTACAGGCCCAACTCGCTCAGGATTGCCGCGCCGCCGGTTATGCCACCGAAATGGCTGCGCAGGTCGGCGATGATCTTGTCGATCCGCATACCTTCGTTGTCGGCCCAGTTGCCAACAGCGTCTTCCGATCCCGCCGCATGGTGCAGCGCGATTATCTCCCAGGCGTTGTTGAACACCGGCGATCCCGATGAGCCGGGCTCGGTGTCGGTGGTGTAGCGCACAACATTGCTGTAAATGTTGGTGATCTGGTTTTCCTGCAGCGCCACTTCCTTGCGACGGCCACGCGGATGCTGGACGATGTTCAGATGCTGGTCTATAGCCATCGGCAGACCATCCACCAGGGGAACATATCCCCAGGCACTGCCCGGATTGACGAAATAGCGCCACAGCAGGTGCATGTTAGCCAGATCCCGGGCCGCAGCGGTGCGCCGCAGCGCCAGAACTTCCGGCCCGAACACCGGCATCCCGCCAGCCATGGCTTCGCCATTGCCATCCGCGGTTTCAGTTCCCGATGCATCCATAGCCGTCGCCTTCGCCAGGCTCGGGTACCAAAAGCGGAGCTTCGGTTTCATACGGATCAACGTATAGTCCAATGCCGAATTCGTGTGAAATGCATTGTCGTTGGGATTCGGCATATAGTCATCCGTCGTCTGGGCGGCACCGCTGTAATCGAGCTGGTAATTGAACTGCATCTCGATCTTGTTGGCGAAAGCCTTTGTCGGGATCACGTGGTTGTTGGTCAGGAACAGGGTTGGAGAGACCATAAGGCCGGTCGCCCAGCCCGAGCCGGCGGGCAGGTTCGCATAGGCTTCGGTCAGGGTTACACGGGCAACGGCCCTTTGCACAACGGAACCTTCATCCAGGAAATGAGCGGGCAGGAAGTTGATTGCGGGGGAAATAAGCCGTTCGATAAGCGGCAGATCAGCCAGTTCGCAGCGCGAATCCTTCCCCTTTTTCACTTCTGGTCCGGGATCGGGGAAATCTTTCACCGTCTTGAAGCAGTGGGCGCCCTCGAGCGGCCGAACTTCGTCCGCAGGAAGAAAGCCCATGTTTTTCAGCGCCTCTATAACGGCGCCATCCGGAAATTGTTCCAGAATGCCTTTCAATTGTTGGGGGTCGGTTTTTGGTTTGATATCGTCCATTTGAGACTCCTGTGAGTGGGGATTTAAGACACACACCATGGAGACAGAAAAAAGAACGCCCTGCGCCCGCCAGCCGAAAACGGGCGGGCAGGACATTGAACAGATGACTAAGCGAAGAAGCATCCATTATACCACTTTTTGGGCCTGCAGGCTACTGCCGCCAGTCATTGAATTGAGACGTAAAGGCCAACCATTGATTTATGGGTCAAAGAATTGTACCCAAAATGCCTTGCGGTCCTCCGCCGCGACACAAAGGCCCGGATCATCCCATGCGCGCAGCCAGCCGGAATTTTCTCGATGATATTGCCCGGAACCTGGAAGGGATTCGTGACGCGCAACTGTACAAGACGGAGCGGGTTATAAGCTCACCGCAATATTCCGCCATCCGCGTTGCCGCCACGGAAGGCGAAGACGGCGGCGTCGAGGTGCTCAATTTTTGCGCCAACAATTACCTGGGGCTGGCAAACCATCCGGACCTGATTGAAGCGGGCAAGGCGGCGCTGGAGAAATACGGCTATGGCATGGCCTCGGTGCGCTTTATCTGCGGCACCCAGAGCGTGCACAAGGATCTGGAAGCGGCCATTGCGGAATTTCTCGGCATGGAGGATGCAATACTCTACGCCGCCTGTTTCGATGCCAACGGCGGGCTGTTTGAGCCGCTGCTGGGCGCTGAAGACGCGATCATTTCCGACGCCCTGAATCATGCCTCGATCATCGACGGCATCCGGCTGTGCAAGGCGGCGCGCTACCGCTATGCCAACAGCGACATGGCCGGCCTGGAAGCGAAACTGAAAGAGGCCGATGCCGCCGGGGCGCGCCACAAGATGATCGCCACCGACGGGATTTTCTCCATGGATGGCACGGTGGCGAAACTGCCGGAAATCTGCGACCTGGCCGACAAATACAATGCCATCGTCATGCTCGATGATTCCCATGCCACCGGCTTCATGGGCGCCGGCGGGCGCGGCACGCCCGAGCATTGCGGCGTCGAGGGGCGCATTGATATTATCACCAGCACCATGGGCAAGGCGCTGGGCGGCGCCATGGGCGGCTATACGGCGGCAAGCGCCACCATCGTTGATATGCTGCGCCAGCGCTCGCGGCCCTATCTGTTTTCCAACACCCTGGCGCCGGTGGTGGCGGGGGCCAGCCTGAAGGCGCTGGAACTGGTGAAGGCGGGCGACGGTTTGCGCCAGAGACTGTTTGAGAATGCCAGGCGTTTTCGTGCCGGCATGACGGAGGCGGGCTTCGATCTGTTGCCCGGCGAGCATCCGATCATCCCGGTGATGCTGGGCGAAGCAAAACTGGCGCAGCAGATGGCGGCAAAGCTCCTTGCCGAGGGCATCTATGTGATCGGCTTTTTCTTCCCGGTGGTGCCTCAAGGCCAGGCGCGCATCCGCACCCAGATGTCGGCGGCGCACAGGCCCGAACAGATTGATCGCGCCATAGAGGCATTCACCAAAGTGGGCAAGGAACTGGGGGTCATCTGATGACAGAAGCCGACCATCCGACGAAGATGAAAGCGCTGGTCAAGGCCAAGGCTGAGCCGGGGCTGTGGATGCAGGACCAGCCGGTGCCCGAGCCCGGCGAGGACGAGGTGCTTATTAAAGTGCGCCGGACCGCGATTTGCGGCACCGACATGCATATATACAATTGGGACGACTGGGCGGCCAAAACCATTCCCGTGCCGATGATCATTGGCCATGAATATGGCGGCGAGATCGTGGGGCTGGGCGACCATGTCGCCAGCATCCGTGAATTATCCCTGGGCCAGCGGGTCACCGGCGAGGGGCATATCGTCGGCCATACCAGCCGCAACGTGCGTGCCGGGCGCTTCCACCTGGACCCCGAGACCAAGGGTGTCGGCGTGCATGTGCCGGGCGCCTTTGCCGAATATCTCACCCTGCCGGCCTTTAACGTGATCGAGCTGCCCGACGATATATCGGATGAGACCGCGGCCATCCTCGATCCGCTGGGCAATGCGGTGCATACGGCATTGTCCTTTGATCTGGTGGGCGAGGATGTGCTGATCACCGGCGCCGGACCCATCGGCATCATGGCGGCAGCCATCGCCCGCCATGTGGGTGCGCGGCATGTTGTTATCACCGATGTGCAGGATTTCCGTCTGGAACTGGCCACCCGGGTGGCCGATGTGCGCCCGGTGAATGTGACCAGCGAAGACCTGGGCGAGGTGATGACCGGGCTGGGCATGACCGAGGGCTTCGATGTGGGGCTGGAGATGTCAGGTGCCGCCGAGGCCTTCGACCAGATGGTCGAGGCCATGATCATGGGCGGCCATATCGCGCTTCTCGGCCTGCCGGCGGAGAAGAAACCCATAGACTGGTCGAAAATCGTACTCAAGGCGCTGACCATCAAGGGCGTCTATGGCCGCGAGATGTTCGACACCTGGTACAAGATGCTGTCGATGCTGCAGTCGGGGCTCGATGTGTCGGCCATAATCACCCACCGCCTGCCCATCGCCGACTATGAGGCGGGCTTTGCCGCCATGAACGAGGGCTCGGCGGGCAAGGTGGTGCTGGATTGGAGCTAACTGGAGGGCGGCTTGAGCAAGCCCCAAATCACCGACTACAGTCGCATTATTCTTGCGACCTCCGCCGCGCTGGGCCTGCTTTACGCTTTTGCTTTCCTGCCATCGGATACGCCGGCGCTGGCGATGTTCTCGAAAGGCGCCCCGGTCGGGCTTCTCGCCCTCTATGCCGCGCTCAACCGCAATATCCTGCTGGCGGTGGCGCTGGGCTTCGGCACGGTAGGGGATGTGTTTCTCGCCGGCAATTCCGAGAGGGCTTTTATGTGGGGCCTGTCGGCCTTCCTGATCGGGCATCTTCTTTACATTTGGCTCATTTGGCCGGCGCGGCTATCCTGGCCCGATGTCTCGGCCACCCGCCGGACCGCCGTTGGCCTGGTCATGGGCGCGGGCATCCTGCAGGGCTGGTATCTGTTGCCCTATACGAGGGAACTGGCACTGCCGGTGACGCTCTATACGGCAATTCTGATGGCGATGACCTTGCTGGCAATCGCCTCGCGCTACCCGCTGCGGCTGGCAGGGCTGCCCGCTGTGGGGTTGGGCGCGATATTGTTTTTTTTCTCCGACCTGGTTCTGGGCCTTAGTCTCTTCTCGCCGGATATTGATGTGCCGCGCGGCCTCAACTGGTCGCTCTATTATCCCGGCCAGTTGCTGCTGGCGGTCGGGCTGGTGGGCGGCATGGCAAAAAGGAAACAGTCTGATCGGTCCACCGGGCATGACAACCAGTCCCCGTTCGTGGCAAACTGAATCCACCAGCGGCCTGAGTAACAGGGGGAGTGGCATGCACAGAATTCTGGCGATCATTCTGGGAATATTGGCTATGGCTCTGGCCGATGCGGGGGATGGTTTTGCAAAGGATAAGAATAGTCGCGCCCGCGAGCTGGGCGTTCAGCCGGGCGTTCTTGCCCCGGGACCGCTGAATGCCATCACCGATGTGGCCGGCGTGCTGGTCGGCCAGGTGACGGTTGTTGCGGGTGACAATATCCGCACCGGGGTGACAGCCATCCTGCCGCACGGCGGAAACCTCTATCAGGATAAGCTGCCTGCCGGGGTCGCTGTCGGCAACGGCTACGGTAAGCTGATGGGGACCACGCAGATCATCGAGCTTGGCGAGATCGAGACGCCGATCCTGCTGACCAACACCCTGTCGGTGGCCGATGCCGCCAAGGGTGTAATCGAATGGACCTTGGCGCAGCCCGGCAATCAGGATGTTCGCTCGGTCAACGCTGTGGTCGGCGAGACCAACGACGGGCGCGTCAACGACATCCGCGCCCGTGCTGTGACCGCCAACCACACGCTGGCCGCCATCGCTGCGGCAAAAACCGGATCAGTCGCGGAGGGCGCCGTGGGTGCCGGCACCGGTACCGTGAATTTTGGTTACAAGGGCGGCATCGGCACATCCTCGCGGATGCTGGGCGAAGATGATGGCGGCTATGTCCTGGGCGTGCTGGTGCAGACCAATTACGGCGGTGACCTGCACATAATGGGCATTCCTGTGGGCCGGGCGCTGGCCGAGCAGCGGGTGAGCGAGATCTCACCCGACGGATCGGTAATGATTGTTATCGCTACCGACGCACCGCTGTCTGACCGCAATCTGCAGCGTCTGGCGCGCCGCGCCTTCATGGGCATCGCGCGCACCGGCTCGGTCATGTCGAACGGCTCCGGCGATTATGCCATCGCTTTCTCGACAGCGACCAGCGTACGCCGAACTGCGAAACGCCGGGCGGGCACCGCAACCATAGAAGATTTGGCAAACAGCAGCATGACACCATTATTCGAGGCGGCCGTCGAGGCTACCGAAGAGGCGGTCTATAACGCGCTCTTTGCTGCCCAGACCATCGACACCAGAGCGGGGCGCAAATATCCGGCGCTGCCGGTGAGAAAGGTTCTGGAAATTCTCAAACGGCACGGGGTTCTGGCGGCAGACCGCTGAACTGACAAAGCCCTATTTTTCGTCTGCCGGGCTCAACTGGTTCCTCTATTATCCCGGCCAATTGCTGCTGGCGGTGGGGCTGGCGGTGGGGCTGGCGGACAGACCAGACCTAAGCGGTAAAATGCCCGTACAGCAGAATGCCCGATGACCCCAGGATGGAGACGAAAGTAAGCACCATGCCGATGGGGCGGCCGGGACCGGTTTCCGAACCCGATATGGTCACCAGATGGAACAACCGGCCAACGACCAGCGATCCGCCGAGCAGATAAACTGCCCAGCCCACCGCGCCGCCAAGCTCGACCAGCGCCAGCAGGATCAGCGCGATAGGCACATATTCGGCGAAATTGCCCTGCGCACGCATACGGCGGGTCAATTCCTTGTCGCCGCCGTCGAGCAGTGAAATTTTCGATTTTAAACGATAGAATCCGACCCTTGCGCTGAGCGGTACAAAAATGAGACCAAGAATGGCGGCGAACAGCGCGGTGATGGGCAGTGTCGTTTCCATGGTTTTCCCCTAATCATGTTACAATGCGGTTGGTCGCTTCAGGCTTGAACATCTAGCAGGTTAGTTGCATTATGCAAGTTACTTCTTCGGGAGCCATGCTAATAGAGGGAATGAAGGACCGAGACCGGTGACAAAGATGACGAAAATGCAGACCTGCAAGATCATGCGCAGATCAGACTGCCCGGTCAGTTACGCCCTTGAGGTGCTGGGCGACCGCTGGACGCTGCTGATTATTCGCGACCTGTTGTTTGCGGGCAAACAGCACTACCGCCAGTTTCTCGGCTCCGACGAAAAAATAGCCACCAATATCCTGGCTGACCGCCTGCGCCGCCTGCAGGCCGCCGGGATCGTAAAGAAGGGCCCTGATCCGAAAAACCGCCGGGCTTTTCTTTACGAGCTGACCCCGAAGGGCAACGACCTGGCGCCCGCTCTCCTCGAGTTGATCCGGTGGGCGGCGCGGCACGACCCCGACAGCGCCGTTCCCGACGATTACATGCGCGTACTGGATGGCGACCGGGACCAGGCCATCGCTTCGCTCAAGTCCGCGCTCGGCGACTGAAACATCTGCATTATTCGATCACCGCGAAGGCCTCGATCTCGACCATGAAGTCGGGCAGCGCCAGCTTGTCGATCCCCACAAGCGTATTGGCCGGCAGATTGTCTTCACCAAAGAATTTGGTCAATTCCTCGCCAATGACCGGCAGTTTCTCAAGGTCGTAATCGACCACAAAAATGCGCAGGGACGTGACGTCGCCGCGCCCGGCCCCGGCAGCGGCCAGCGCCTTTTCCACGTTCAACAGGCTGGTCGCCATCTGGGTGCGAAAGTCGCCAACGCCGATGACATTCTGTTCGGCATCCCAGGAGACCTGCCCGGCGCAGAAGACATGGCTTCCGCCGCTGGTGCGCACCGCCTGGCTGTAACCAAACGCCTTGCTGGGGTTCAGTCCCTCGGGCTCGAATCTCTCATGGGCCATCAATTTTCTCCTGTTTTTCAGCCTTCTCCGGGCAAGCATCACTGTCGCGGTGGGTGAATAATTTGTTATAAGGGAATGGTCGCAAGATGGATTGACAAATTTTCAGGGCCAGGGAACCGGGTCGAAGAATCAGGGAGGATGATGTGTCTAATATTTTGGGTGAATTGATGGGCGCAATTGCCAGCGGCGGGGTGCGGATTGTCGATCTGACGCAGACCCTGGATACGGATACGCCGATCATCCCGCTGCCGGAGGAATGGGCAGGCACCAAGCCTTTCACGCTGGAGGAAATTTCGCGATACGACGACCGCGGCCCGGCCTGGTACTGGAACAACTTTGCCTGCGGCGAACATACCGGCACCCATTTCGACGCGCCGGTCCACTGGGTCACCGGCAAGGATTATGAAAACAACACCACCGATACAATCGAACCGGAACGCTTCATCGGCCCGGCCTTTGTTATTGATGTGGCGGGCAAGGTGGCCGAGGACAGTGATTTCCTGCTCACCCCGGAATATGTGCAGGAATGGGAAAAAGAACATGCGCGCATCGAGGCGGACTCATGGGTGCTGGTGCGCACCGACTGGGGTTTGCGCAAGGGCGATGATTATCTGAATCTGTCCGAGGACGGCGCCCATTCGCCGGGCTTTCATCCCGACTGCGTGCCCTTCCTGGCTCAAGAGCGCGACATCAAGGGCGTGGGGGTCGAGACGGTGGGCACCGACGCCGGACAGGCATTCGGGTTCGAGCCCGCCTTTCCCTGCCACACCCTGATGCACGGGGCCAACAAGTTCGGCCTCGCCAGCCTGACCAACCTGGACAAGCTGCCGCCGACCGGTTCGGTGGTGATCGCGGCGCCGCTGAAGATTATCGGCGGATCGGGCAGTCCCCTGCGCGTGCTGGCGCTGGTGCCGGGAGCCTGACTAGGGTCTGGACTCAACTACCGGTGAGGGCTGTGCTGCAGCCAAAATTGGCCGGAGCGAGGAGAAAGCGGTGAAGAATAGTGATCTATCTGATGCGCTTTCGACGCTGCTCCGACCGATTTGGGCGCGGTCCAATTGGATTGGCCCGAAAAGCCCGGGCAAAGGCGTCGAAAATCCTCGTCGATATGCGACATCGACTGCGGTTTTCTCCTGTTTTCCGGGCCTTTCGGAGCCAACACAGCTCCACCCGGTAATTGGGTTCAGACCCTAGGGACGGGCCATGGCTGAAAGATCATTCACCAAGGAAGTAGAGAAACTTCGCGCCGGCGACGGCGAGGAGTTTCGCGGCGAGGGCATCCTGGCGGTTACCAAAGCCCTGCTGCAATCGGGCGTCGCCTATGTGGGCGGCTACCAGGGCGCGCCGATCTCACATCTGATGGACGTGCTGTCCGACGCCCGGGATATTCTCGACGAGCTGGGCGTGCATTTCGAAGCCAGCGCCTCCGAGGCGTCGGCGGCGGCCATGCTGGCGGCCTCGGTCAATTATCCGCTGCGCGGCGCCGTAACCTGGAAATCCACCGTCGGCACCAATGTCGCCTCCGACGCCCTGGCCAACGTGGCCTCGGGCGGGGTCATCGGCGGGGCGCTGATTATCGTCGGCGAGGATTACGGCGAGGGCTCGTCGATCATGCAGGAGCGCAGCCACGCCTTCGCCATGAAATCGCAAATCTGGCTGCTCGACCCCCGGCCCAATCTCACTTCAATCGTCGAAGCCGTTGAGAAGGGTTTCGAGCTGTCCGAGGCGTCGAACACGCCGGTGATGCTGGAACTGCGCATTCGTGCCTGCCATGTGCATGGCAGCTTTACCGCCAAGGATAACCGGCGGCCGAAAATGAGCCTGCGCGAGGCCCTGGAAAACCCGGTCAGGGACGCCAGCCGCATTGTGCTGCCGCCCGCCAATTTTGCCCACGAGCAGGAGAAAATATCCGCCCGCTGGCCGGCGGCGCTCGAATGGCTGAAGGCCAATCCGATGAACGAGTTCTTCGGGCCGCCTGCGGGCGAGACCAACAGCGACATCGGCATCATTGTTCAGGGCGGCCTCTATAACACGCTGATCCGCGCCATGGAGCTTTCGGGCCTGTCCGACAGCTTCGGCGACGTGCGCCTGCCGCTCTATGTGCTCAACGTCACCTATCCGCTGATCGAGGACGAGGTGGTAAAATTCTGTGCGGACAAAAAGGCGGTATTGCTGATTGAAGAAGGCCAGCCCGACTATATCGAGCAGGCGATCAATTCGATTTTGCGCCGCCGCGAGGTGACCGCGAAGGTATTCGGCAAAGACCTGCTGCCCATGGCCGGCGAATATACCGGCGCGGTGATCAAGGCCGGGCTGGAAAAATTTATCAAAGCACAAGGGCTTCACACCAATCCCCCGGCGCCAGCACTAGCCCCTGTATCCGCGGACATCACCGCCCTTGGCGACGTTGTGCCACCGCGCCCGGCGGGTTTCTGCACCGGCTGCCCGGAGCGACCGATCTTCACCGCCATGACGCTGGTGCAGGACCAGCTTGGTCCCTTCCATGTCAGTTGCGACATCGGCTGTCATCTGTTCTCTATTTTGCCGCCCTTCAACATTGGCAACACCACCATGGGCTACGGCCTGGGTGCGGCGGGGGCCTCGGCCTTCACCACCGAGACATCGCGGCGCGCCATCGCGGTGATGGGTGACGGCGGATTCTGGCACAACGGCCTGACTTCCGGCGTCGGCAACGCGGTGTTCAACAACAGCGACAATGTGCTGGTCATCGTCGATAACGAATATGCCGCCGCCACCGGCGGTCAGCACCTGTTGTCGTCGCGCGCCGAAAACCCCACGCGCTCGACCAGACACCCCATCGTTCAGGCGGTCCGGGGCGTTGGCGTCAAATGGGTGCGCAAGGTCGACAGCTTCGACATCGAGGGAATGAAGGAGACCCTCACCGAGGCGCTGACCACCAAAGACAGCGGCCCCAAGGTTATCGTCGTCCACGGCGAATGTCAGCTCAGCCGCCAGCGCCGGGTCGGGCCATTGTTCCGCAAGGCCCGGGAGGCAGGCAAGCGGGTGCTGCGCCAGCGCTTCGGCGTCGACGCCAATACCTGCACCGGCGATCATGCCTGCATTCGCCTCTCCGGCTGTCCTTCGCTGACTCTCCGCGACAACCCCGATCCCCTGCGCGACGACCCGGTTGCCTATGTGGACAACAGCTGCGTCGGTTGCGGGGTCTGCGGCTCGGTGGCCCATGCGGCCGTCCTCTGCCCCTCTTTTTATCGCACCGATATTATTTCCAACCCGAATATTCTCGACCGGTTCGCGGCCTGGCTTCGCGGGGCGATAATCACCCGCCTGCAAGATTCCGCCGCCCGCCGCCGCGCCGCCCGGGCGCTTTGATATGGACCAGCAGACAGTCCGTCCCACAACCATCGCCATCGGCGCCCTCGGCGGCCAGGGGGGCGGGGTGCTGGCCAACTGGATCGTCGATCTGGCCGAGGCCAATGGCTATATCGCGCAATCGACCTCGGTGCCCGGCGTTGCCCAGCGCACCGGCGCGACCATTTATTACATCGAGATATTCCCGCGCCAGGCCGCCGAACAGGCTGGCCGCGCGCCCATACTGGCGCTGATGCCCACACCCGGCGACGTGGATATCATGATCGCCTCGGAACTCGTGGAGGCCGGGCGGGCCATTCAAAGGGGACTGGTTACCCCGGGCCGTACCACGCTCATCGCCTCCAGCCACCGCGACTACGCCATATCGGAAAAGTCGAACCTGGGCGATGGCCGCGCCGAGGGTGCGGTGATCCTGGAAACCGCTGCCGCCCAGGCAAAACGTTTCATCCATATGGATATGGCGGCGCTGGCGCTTGACACGAGCAGCGTCATTTCATCGGTGCTGTTCGGGGCGCTGGCCGGGGCCGAATGTCTGCCCTTCCCGCGCGAGGCTTTCAAGGAAGTAATCATGCGGGGCGGCGTCGCGGTGGAGGCCAACGTCGCCGGATTTGCCGCTGGATATGCGGGCGCCCAGGGCAAGCCGCGCGCGCTCGCCGCGCCAGTGCCGGCGGCTGCCGCCGCGCCCGAATCGGCCACCAGCAAGCAGGCCGACGCCATCCGGGCGCGGGTGCTGACCACTTTCCCCGACGAGCTGCGCGCCCTTGTTGGCGAAGGGGCGCGGCGCTGCGCCGATTATCAGGATTTCCGGCATGCGGAAGAATATGTGGCGCTGGCCGCCGCCATGCTGGCCCGCGACAGCGACGACGACTTTTATGCCCTGACCCGCGAATATGCCAGGTATCTGGCGCTGTGGATGACCTACGAGGACGTCCCGCGCGTCGCCGACCTGAAAATCCGCGCCGAACGTTTTGCCGGCATCCGCACAGATGTCCGCGCCGAGCCCGGCGAAATCGTCTCGGTCTCGGAATATATGCACCCCCGCTTCGAGGAAGTCTGCGACATGCTGCCGGCCTGGCTCGGCGGCTTTCTGCTACGGCGAAAATCCATCCGGAATCTGACCCGGCCGCTCTTTCGCCGGGGCCGGCGTGTGCGCACCACCAGTCTCGGCGGCTTCCTGATGCTTTATATGCTCGCCGGGCTGCGCCGCTGGCGACCGGGGACACTGCGGTTCAGGACCGAGATGGCGGCCATAAGTGGCTGGACCGCGCGCATCGAGAAGTTCCAGAAAACGGATTATGACCTGGCCGTGGAAGTGGCGCGCTGCCAGCGGCTGATCAAGGGATACGGCGACACCAATGCGCGCGGGCGGGGCAATTTCAATGCCATCATGGCCGCCGCCGACAGCATGCAGGGGCAAGAGAATGCCGCCCGCACGGTTAGTCTTCTAATTGATGCGGCACTGGTCGACGACAAGGGCGCGGCGCTTGAAGCGGCGTTGCAAAAGGCGGTTAATTAAACAGGGACAGTATATAATTAACTGGCCACAGTCGGCGTCTTCGACCACTCAATAAATACATACTCTCCCTATTTAATTCGAGAATAAGTGAAATTCTAAAGAACGGTTTGGACCAATTATAAATCGAGAGGAAACCTTGGTTTGGTATCGAAAATTCTTAAGGATGTAATTTATTATTTGCTTGATTGGGAGGCCGACGGGAGGCGTTACGCCGAGGAGCCGGACTCACACGGGCTTGATGGTGAGTTATGCCTTATTTTCGAAAGTGGAGAGAAGATGTTCGTAACCTGGCGGGATCCAGTGATCAAAAATGGTGATTATTCGATCGATTTTGCGCCAAAGAGGTCTACTACATCTGAAGTGTCGCGGACCTGCAATATGGCCGGGCATTCTCTGTGGAAATCATTTGTTGAACAAAGGGTTTGCCTGCGTCGGGAGCAAATCCATAACACATGCATGGTTGTTCTGACTGCTGAAAACGGCCAACAACTGTTTTGCTGTCCGTATGAAGAGAAACAATGGGGGGCTGATACTCTCTACATTTCACAGACAATTCCAACTTGACGCGAAATCTGGCGAGGGAATTCCCCGGAATTCAAAACCGAACCTGACAGGTGATGAAGGGAAGGTATGACAAAATACGAAGTTATTTTGCTCCACTTCTATGGCATCCAGAATATCTGGAAGTATGGGAATACAAAGGAGAGTACACAATGCCATTAACCAGCCTATTAGCTTTAATGCTTTTAGTCCTGGGTCTTATCGTTATTTACGGCCTGGATATTAGACGTAACAAATAAACTTTAGGAGGCGTAAATCATGAAAGAATATACCGTCAGAGTTACAGAAACAAACGCCTGGAATATCAAGATACAGGCGGAGGACGAAGACCAGGCCGTCGAGTTTGTCGCGAACCTCTACAGCGACTCTATTAATTGGAGCAAAGAACGCCTGGATGACGTTGACATGAACATCGGAGATTGCGATTTTGAAATAGTATAGGCGTTTAAGCTGCGGGCTTTATTTGTGGAATGTCCGGGCTGCGCGCAGCGGCCCGGGTGTTCTGTCAATAAACCATTTAGGAGGTAGTACAGCATGTCACATGAAAATCTTGAAAGTTTTAACCCGGCAATATTAAAGCCGGGAAGTTGGGAGCCGAGCACCGCGGTTCAAGAGACCGAGCATAACGGCTCGGAGCCTGAACCGGAGCGCAACGGCTCGAATGATGTTAATCCCTTTACCGCCCGGATAGAAGGCGCAAAACCTTTAAGCGTTATTGTTGACGAGCTCAACGAGGAAAACGGCGCCGATTTTACCGAGGCGGACAAAGTACCGGAGGCGGAGCCTGATATTGAGCCGGCCCCTAGTCCCGAGCTTGAACCGGGCCCCGTATCTTTTAACCGTCTTAATCTTATGGTGGCGAAAGTGGCGAGCAAGCCGCGTGATTACCGCCTCAACATGGGAGGTGTCCCTTTTGTAGGCAATAAAAAGATTGCCACGGACCGGCATATGA
>JACZSK010000163.1 GCA_022574255.1 Pseudomonadota bacterium | reverse complement strand
ATTGTTATTCAGTCTCCCGGTATCACCGCCGAGGGAAGTTTCCTGTTTGACAGCGAGGCCGACACCCTTTTGGCGGCGCGCGTGCCGGTGTTGAAAACCAGCGGTCATGACCTGTCGCTGATTTCTGATTTTGTCGATGGCCAGCACAGGATTCGCATAGAAGCGCGACGGTTCGACGCGCGCGCCTGGCTGGATGGAATTCTGTCCGGCGAAGATGAGCCCGAGCCGCCGATGGACATAGATTTTACCGCAGAGCAGGTGATGACCCTGAACGGCATCGCCATGTCCGACGTCCGGCTGACCATGGTGAATGACGGCGACTATTGGTCGGCGGCCAGCGCCAGCGCGGTCATGGATGACGGCGGTTCCTTCGAGCTTAGCCTGCTCGAAGACGAGGAAGGCCGTCATCTCACGCTGCGCGCCGAGGAAGCCGGGCGCATGGCGCTGGGCTTTGGCGTGTTCCGCAACGGCAGTGGCGGGCTTTTGACCATGGAGGCCGAGCTGAATCTGAAGGGCGAGCCCAGCCGGGTCGTCGGAGAAATAAATATCCGCGATTTCTCGGTGGTGAAATCCTCCGGGCTGGCCAAGGCCATTGTGGCGCGTACCGGCCAGGACGTGGACAATTATCTCGGCGACAGCGGTTTCAAATTCCGCCGCTTCAGGTTTCCCTTCACCTTCGAGCGAGGGGTGGTGGACATTTCCAATGCCCGGGCCAATGGCCCGCGGATTGGTTTTACCATGCGCGGCCAGGTAAACCGCTCATCGGGCGAGCTGAATGTCGACGGCATTATCGTGCCGGCCTATGCCTTCAACTCGTTGCTGGGGAATATTCCACTGGTCGGCGGTCTGCTGACCGGCGGCAAGGGCGGCGGGCTGTTCGCGCTGACCTACCGCATGGAAGGCAGCATAAGTGATCCGGAGATAACGGTGAACCCGCTGTCGGCCCTGGCGCCGGGATTCCTGCGCAAGATTTTCGAGGGCGTCAAGGGCGCCGTCGAGCCGGAGCCGGAGCCGGAGCCAGAGTCGCCGGAAACCCCGGCGGAAGATGACTCGCTGGATGAAGACGGGGATTTCTCGCAGGACGAGGCCTCGAGCCCGTAGCGGGACAATCTGGTCAGGCCACCCTGAGCAGCGCGTGGCGCTTTCTGCCTGCTGACAGCTTTATCGCATCTCCATCGCCGCCATTGCCCAAGTCCGCGCTCAGCACTTTCCGCTCAACGTCGCCGACTGGCTGGTCGTTGAGACGCGCGCCGCCCTGTTGCACCAGCCGGCGGGCTTCCTTCTTGGATTTGCACAGGCCGGCCTGGACTAAAAGGTCAATGAACGGGACACCCTTTTCCAGGTCTTCGCTGCTCACTTCAATGCTGTGCAGGCCGCTGCCGGTGGCGCCTTCCTCGAATGTCTTGCGGGCGGTCTCTGCCGCCTCTGCCGCCGCCTCTTCTCCACGGCACAGCCGGGTTGCCTCGTTTGCCAGCACCTTCTTGGCCTCGTTGATTTCGCTGCCTGCCAGTGCTTCGAGGCGGGTGATTTCGTCCAACGGCAGGTCGGTGAAGAGTTTCAGGAACTTGCCAACATCGGCATCCTGGGTGTTGCGCCAGAATTGCCAGTAGTCGTGGCCGGAAAGCTGCCCGGGGTTCAGCCATACGGCGCCCTCGGCGGTCTTGCCCATTTTGGCGCCGTCGGCGGTGGTGATCAGCGGCGTGGTCAGGCCGTAAAGATTGGCGCCGTCGAGGCGTCGCGTCAGCTCCATGCCGTTGACGATATTGCCCCACTGGTCGGAACCGCCCATTTGTAACTGGCAGCCGTGGCGCCGGTGCAGTTCGAGGAAATCATAGGCCTGGAGGATCATGTAATTGAATTCCAGGAAGGTGAGGGGCTGTTCGCGCTCCAGCCGCAATTTTACGCTATCGAAGGTCAGCATACGGTTGATGGTGAAATGCGGCCCGATATCCCGGAGGAAGTCGATATAGCCGAGACCCTGCAACCAATCGTCATTATTGACCATGACGGCGTCGGTGGGGCCGTCGCCGAAGGTCAGAAAACGCTCGAAAACAGTGCGGATGCTGGCCATATTGGCATTGATATCCGCGTCGCTCAGTAATTTCCGGCTTTCTTCCTTGCCCGAAGGGTCGCCCACCTTGGTGGTGCCACCGCCCATCAGCACGATCGGCTTGTGGCCGGCCTGCTGAAAATGCCGGAGCAGCATGATCTGCACCATCGAACCGATATGCAGCGACGGTCCGGTGCAATCAAAGCCGATATAGGCGGTGACCGGCTTGTCTCCGGCCAATACCTTGTCCAGCTCTTCGGCGTCGGTCATCTGGTGGATGAAACCGCGTTCGGACAGGGTCCGCAGATATGTGGATTTATGGTCCAGTCGCATTAATTTGATCCATTCAGCGGTGTCGTCTGGCGGCTGTTTAGCATATCTTTAGCGGCAGGACTACAATCCAGACGGCAGCCCGGCCAGGGCTTCTTCGAGGAGAGAAACGGCTTTGACCAACGACGGTAATGACTACGGCAAATGTGCGTTGGGCCTTATGAGCGGCACCTCCGGCGACGGTATCGATGCCGCGCTTCTGTGGACGGATGGCGAACGTATAGACAGAATTGGTGCCAATATTACAATTGCTTACGACGTATTATTCAAGGACTACATAAAGAAGGGCATCGCCCGCGCCAAAAACCATGCCGAAAAGACCAGGCACGACGCCACCATTCAGGGGCTGGAGGAAGAGCTGACCAGGCGCCACGCGCAAGCAGTCAGCGCGCTTCTCAAGGAGGCCGGGTTGAGACCCGGCGACGTGGATGTGATCGGCTTCCACGGCCATACCCTGGATCACCGGCCCGATGCCGGCCCCGGGGAACGGCTGACCTGGCAGATTGGCGACGGGGCGCTGTTGGCCAAACTGACCGGGATCGACGTGGTCTCGGATTTCCGCAGCGCCGATATGGCGCGCGGCGGGCAGGGGGCACCCCTATTGCCGCTGTATCACGCCGCGATCATGCGCGGACTTACCACCGAGGACCCGGTCGCGGTGCTCAATATCGGCGGTGTCGCGAATGTCACCTGGATTCGCTTCAGCAGTGCCCCGGGGGACAGGGGGGCGGGTGACAAGCTGCGTGACGAGCCGGAGATTTTGGCCTTTGACACCGGCCCCGGAAATGCCCTGATCGACGACTGGATGCAACAGCGGAGAGGCCAGCCATTCGACGAGGGTGGCGCGCTGGCGGCAACGGGCTCCATCGATGATTCTTTGCTGGCCGGTTTCCTGGCTGATCCATTTTTTGCCGAGCCGCCGCCGAAATCGCTGGATCGCGCGCATTTCTCATTTGCCGCGCTGGAAGGACTGAGTGCTGCCGACGGGGCGGCGACGCTCACCGCCTTTACCGCTGCTGTTATCCAGAAGGCGCAGGACTGGATGCCGGTGCTGCCTCAAGTCTGGTATCTGGCCGGCGGCGGCCGCCATAACCGCACCCTGGTCAAGGGCCTGGAAGACCGGCTGGAAGGGCGCGTTGCCTTTATAGACGAAGCCGGGCTGGAGGGCGATGCCATCGAGGCGCAGGGATTTGCTTATCTGGCGGTGCGATCGCTCCGGGGCCTGCCGCTCAGCCTGCCCGGAACCACGGGCGTTGATGCGCCCTGCAAGGGCGGCGTGCTGCACCGGGCCTGAGACCGCCTCAAAACAGGAAATCATCCGCGGTGATATCGCTGGCGGTGATGCCCTGCAGCGTGATCGAGTTACCGAAGGCGTCCTCGATCAGGGTATCGCTCGCCGACTGG
>JACZSK010000060.1 GCA_022574255.1 Pseudomonadota bacterium | reverse complement strand
CGCTGGACCCCGACGCGGCGCGCGAGGTGCTGATAAAGGGCCTGCCGGCATCACCGGGGGCGGCCAGCGGCGCCGTGGTTTTTGATGCCGACAGCGCCGTAAAAAAGGCGGCGGATGGTGAGGATGTCATCCTGGTGCGGGTCGAGACCAGCCCCGAGGATATCCATGGCATGCACGCGGCGCGGGGAATCCTGACCAGCCGTGGTGGCATGACCTCGCATGCCGCGGTGGTGGCGCGGGGCATGGGGCGGGCCTGCGTGGCCGGCGCCGGGGGGCTGCAGGTGGATTATACCGACCAGGTGATGCGCGTTGGGGAGCGGGAAATAAAGGCCGGTGAAATCATCACCATCGATGGCGGCACCGGCGAAGTGATGCTCGGCGTGGTGCCCACCATACAGCCCGGGCTGTCCGGTGATTTCGATATTCTGATGGGCTGGGCGGATGAATACCGGACCATGGGGGTGCGCACCAACGCCGAGACCCCGACAGATGTGAAGACGGCGCTGAAGTTCGGCGCCGAGGGCATCGGGCTGTGCCGCACCGAGCATATGTTTTTCGATGCCGGGCGCATCGTTGCGGTGCGTCGCATGATCATGGCCGAAGACGAGAGCGAGCGCCGCGCCGCGCTGGACGAGCTGTTGCCCATGCAGCGCGGGGATTTTACCGAGATTTTCACGCTGATGAAGGGGCTGCCGGTGACCATTCGGCTGCTCGACCCGCCATTGCATGAGTTTCTTCCCCGTGAGGACCATGAGTTCGCAGCCGTGGCGGAGGCCATGGGGGTGAGCGTCGAACGCCTGCGCCGCCGCGCCGCGGAGCTGTTCGAATTCAACCCCATGCTGGGTCACCGTGGCTGCCGGCTGGGCATATCCTATCCTGAAATTTACGAGATGCAGGCGCGCGCCATCTTCGAGGGCGCCCTTGAGGCTCAAGCAGAAATCGGCGGCGGTGTGCTGCCTGAAATCATGGTGCCACTGGTGGGGCTGGCGAAGGAACTGTCGATCCTCAAAGAGAAGATCGACGCGGTGGCGGAAGCGGTATTCGAAGAGAGGGGCGAGCGGATCGATTATCTGCTGGGAACCATGATCGAGTTGCCGCGCGCCGCCCTGAGGGCAGGGGATATAGCCGCTTCAGCCGACTTCTTTTCTTTTGGCACCAACGACCTGACCCAGACCACCTTCGGCCTGTCGCGCGATGACAGCGCCCGCTTCCTGCATGATTATCTGGACCAGCATATCCTCGAGCATGATCCCTTCGTAACCATCGACATTGAAGGCGTGGGTGAACTGATGCGGATTGCAGTGGAGCGGGGCAGGGCGGCACGGCCCGGCATCAAGCTGGGCATCTGCGGCGAGCATGGCGGCGACCCGGCATCGGTGTTCTTCTGCCACGAAGTGGGGCTGGATTACGTTTCCTGCTCGCCCTACCGGGTGCCCATTGCGCGCCTCGCCGCCGCGCAGGCGGCCCTGAAAGAGCAGGCGGCCTTGAAAGAGAAGACTGCGGATTAGCCGCCGCAAACTCAGCCGCCGTAAACCATGAGCGCCACGATCAGGGCGAAAGCGACGCCCAGGACCGCATACATCCGCCATTCACCGGGTTTTTTCTTTTTCCGCCTCGACATTTCCCTTCTCCCGAAAGCTTCAGGGGGATGATCGGCAATTGCCACTATTGTCGTCAAGGGCGAAGTGTGAGCCAAAAAAGCGTCACGCGCCGATCAAGTCGGCGAATGACGAGGAAAGAAGGAGGGGACCGGGGGGATGAATTTAAGGAGGGGGTAGCCCTAGCTGCTGCCGCTGTCCTTTGGCCGCTGGCCTTTCATCCAGGCGGGCGCCTCGGGGATGACCGCGGTGCCGTCTTCCAGTGTCGCGGGGCCCTTGGCAAGATCCTCGATACGGATCAGGGCGATGGCGCGGTCCTCCAGGCAGGAGCGGGTCTCGCCAATCTGCACGTCGTTGACAAAGATGGCGGAGCCCGGCGGTGGCGCCTGGCCGTCGAAGCGCACAGGCAACAGCCTTTTCCGCACCTTGCCACGATATTTCATGCGCGCCGCTATTTCCTGGCCAACGTAACATCCCTTTTCGAAATCGACGCCGTTGAGGGCGTCCAGGTTGGCCTCCAGAACCAGTCTTTTGTTGACCTCGATATCGCGGCTGGAATCGGGAATGCCGAGCGTCAGGCGCAGCCGCTCGTAATCCTCGAAAGAGCCTTCGACAAATCCAGGATGACCGCTGGCGGGGGTGATGGCGCGATGGCCCAGCCCGGGGTGGCGCGGGTCGCGAAAAATAAGGCTCGCACCCTCGGGCGCGGTGATGTCGCCCAGGATTGCCCAAACCGCGTAGGATTCGGTTACGTCGGTGAAGGCCACATCGGCGCGCAGTTTGTACATCTCCAGCCGCTTGATAAGCTCGGTGCGCCGCGCCGCCTCGCAGTCCAGCAGCAGCTCGTGGGGATGCCCGTCGCGGCTGCAATCGACCATGAAGAAATCGAACAGATACTTCCCCTGGGGCGTCAGCAATGCCGCATAGACAGCGTGGCCAGGGCGCACCTTTTCCACGTTATTGGTGACCAGTTCCTGGAGAAAACTTCGTGTATCGGGGCCGGAGATACAGACCACCCCCCTCAACGACAGCCTTATTTCCTGAGGTTTTTGCATCATTGCCGGATCACTCATTCGCGAATCCTTGCCTGTATTCTCTTTATATCATCTAGAAAGTCGCGGGCGCTATAGCAAGGCCGGTTATTTGGTTGAGCTTGCCGGGCGCTGCCGTTAAAAGAGCGGAAGTAACAGCCAGCCGCAACGGAATTCACGATGAACCAGACCTTTGACCTGATAATCAGAGGCGCAACCTGTATAGCCACAGAGGGGGCCGGCGCCGCTGACGTTGGCGTGCGCGATGGATTGACCGCCGCGATTGGCGATTTGTCCGGGGCCAGCGCCGGCGAAGTGATCGAGGCCGCGGGCCTGCATCTGCTGCCGGGTGTGATCGATACACAGGTTCATTTCCGCGAGCCCGGCAACGAACATAAGGAAGACCTGGAATCGGGCAGCCGCGCGGCGGTGATGGGCGGGGTCACGGCGGTCTTCGAAATGCCCAACACCAGCCCCGCCACCACCACCGCCGAGGCCCTGGCCGACAAACTTGCGCGCGCCAGGGACCGCATGTGGTGCGACCATGCTTTCTATATTGGCGCCAGTGCCGAGAACGCGGATCAGTTGGCCGAGCTGGAAATACTGCCCGGCTGCTGCGGGGTAAAGATTTTCATGGGCTCGTCCACGGGCACCCTGCTGGTCGCCGACGACGAGACATTGGCGCTGGTTCTCGCCAGCGGAAAGCGCCGCGTCGCCATTCATGCGGAAGACGAAGCGCGGCTGATTGAGCGCAGGGCACTGGCCGATGAGGGCGGGGTGAGCCAACATCCGGTGTGGCGTGACGCCGAGACTGCCTTTCGGGCCACCAGGCGCATTGTAAATCTGGCCCGCGCCGCTGGCCGGCCTGTCCATGTGCTGCATGTGACAACGGCGCGGGAAATGGAGTTTCTCGCCAAACAAGGATATCGCCAGCGTTGAGACGTCGCCCCAGCATTTGACTCTGGAGGCGCCGGATTGTTACGCGCGATTCGGAACCCTGGCGCAGATGAACCCGCCGATCCGCGACGCGGCCGAACGCGAGGGCCTGTGGCGGGCTATTGCCGACGGAACAGTGGACGTGATCGGCTCGGACCACGCACCCCACAGCCGCGAGGAAAAAGGGCAGACCTATCCGGCAAGTCCATCGGGAATGCCCGGCGTGCAAACATTGCTGCCGCTGCTGCTTGATCATGCGGCGAAGGGGCGGTTGTCGATGGAACGGCTGGTCGACCTGACCAGCGCCGGCGCGGCGCGGCTGTTTAATCTGAAGGGCAAGGGCGGTCTGGCGGTGGGCAATGACGCCGATTACACGCTGGTCGACCTGAAGGAAGAATGGACGGTAGAGGCCGGCTGGCTTCAGTCAAAATGCGGCTGGTCGCCTTTCGAAGGGATGCAATTGACCGGGCGCCCGAACGCCACGATCATTCGTGGTGCCGTGGTCATGCGCGAGGGCGAACTGCTCGGACCGGCGGCTGGACAGCCGATCCGCTTTAACGACACCTGATCTGCTTGAAGATTAGTGGACCGAGAGGCTGAGATTGGCGTGCTTCAGCTCGGCGGGCGTCACCAGTTCGGTGGTGCCGACGGTAACCGAATGCAGTTCACCTTCGATCTCTTTCTCCCAGAAAGTAAGAAAGCGCGACAGCACCGGAAATTGCGGTGCAAGGTCCAGGTCTTGCCAGACATAGGTTTGCAAAAGGCCCGGATGGTCGGGCAACCGGTAAGTTATCTCCGCCGTTGTCAGGCGGTAGCCTTCTATCCACAGGTTTCTACCCATAACGGGTTCCTCCTTCTGAGGCCCTGAGCTCCCTATACTTCCCCTATGCGCACAGCGTAACGCCGCACCCGTTTATGAAATGCTAATTCGCCTCAAAAAATTGAAAATAGCGACCTAATCGGCCATCGGCGCCGGTTCCAGGCTCTGGTCGCCCAGGGCAATGAAGAAGCCATTACGAAAATCCGGCTTGGTATAGAGAAAGGGCTCGCCCGCTGGCGTGGTCACCGAACCACCCGCCGCCACAAGCACCGCGTGGCCGGCGGCGGTGTCCCATTCCATGGTTGGGCCGAGGCGCGGGTAGAGGTCTGCTTCACCCGCCGCAATCAGGCAAAACTTCAGCGAACTGCCGATGCTGACGGTCTCCGCATCCGGATATTGCGCCAGATAGGCCTCGGTCTCGGGGTTGCGATGGGAACGGCTGGCGACAATGGTCAGATGATCGGGGTCGGCCTTTCTCACCCCTATGGAGCGACGCGCGCCGCCCGCGGCGAATCCATCTATCACACGAGCGGTGCCTGATCCGTGACCATAAAACAATCGATCAGTGGCTGGCGCGTATACCACTCCGAAGACAGGCGTTCGGTTTTCGATCAGCGCCACATTGACCGTGAAGGAATTGCCGCCGCGGATGAATTCCTTGGTTCCGTCCAGGGGATCGACAAGAAAATAGGGAGCGTCCCCCACATCCGGAATATCTCCGGCGGCGGCCTGCTCCTCCGCCACGATGGGGATGCCCGGCGCGCAGTCCTTCAGGGCGGCGACAAGGATTGCTTCGGCGCGCTGGTCGGCAACGGTCACCGGCGAGTGATCTTCTTTTTCCTCGACCTCAAACCCGGCGCGGACCACGTCCATTATGGTGGCGCCTGCCTGTTTGGTCATCGCCAGTACAGGGTCCAGCAGCGAGGCGGGGTCGGTCATCAACTTTTTCCTCTTACAATCCAGGTGTAATCCGGTCGCAATCCGGTTTCCGGCACCGCGATAAAACAACCGGCGCCGCTGCGCATCGGCGTGCCTTTCATTCGGCGGTCCGGTTGATAATGTCAATCAATTGTGCGAGACATTTACGCGATCAGCAAGACCTCCGGGCGCGATCAACGGGAGGCCCGCGCGCCGCCAGGCGAGGCTGCGGACGTTGCTGGAATTTGAGGAAAAACTCCATGGATGACATCAGATTTGCTTCAATTCTTTGCTCCAGGCTGTGTCACGATCTGGTCAGCCCGGTCGGCGCGTTCGCCAATGGGATTGAAATACTGAACGAGGAAAAAGACCCGCAGATGCGCCAGCAGGTTTTGGAATTGCTGGAGCAAAGCGCCAGACAGACCTCAAACCGGCTGCAGTTTTTCAGGATCGCGTTTGGCGCCGCCGGCGGGCTGGGCGAGATGCTGGACCTGCGCGAGGCGCACAAGGCGCTTGGTAGTTTGTTCGCCGACAACAATATCGAGCTTGACTGGGAACCCGCCGCCGAGGCCCATGCCAAAGATGCCATCAAACTGCTGCTCAATCTGGCCCTGATTGCGGGGGAGGGGCTGATCAGAGGCGGCAAGCTGTCAGTGCGCTTTTCCGGGAGCGAGGATTCCATTTCCATATCGGTAACTGCCAAGGGCGAACGCTTTATCCTGCAAGACAAGGCGCGCGCGGCGCTGTTGGGTGAATTGGACGAAGCCGAGATGGACCCGCGTACCGCACCGGTATTTCTGGCGATCCAATTGGCGCGCCAGATGGGTGGCACCGCGCAAATGTCGGATTGTTCCGATACCGGAATTACTCTGAAAGCAACACTGAGCGCGAATTAGCCCGGTTGTTCCAATAAATAAGGCTAAAAAGCCCGCCTCAAGCCGAAAATGGTTAACTGCTTTACAGGTTGTTAACGCTTTTCCCCGAAAGTGTTCATCGGGGGAGGCTGCAACGTGAAACGGTGCGTCTCCCTTTGTGCAAACAAGCCAGGGGCAGATGGCCATGGACGATCTCTTAAACGAATTTCTCACCGAAACCGCGGAAAGCATCGATGTTGTTGATGTAGAACTTGTTCGCCTTGAGCAGGATCCAAGCAACAAAGAGGTGCTGGATAATATTTTCCGCCTTGTGCACACGATCAAGGGAACCTGCGGGTTTTTGGGCCTGCCGCGCCTGGAATCGGTGGCCCACGCCGCCGAAAATGTACTGGGAAAATTTCGCGATGGTGAGCTAGAAGTCACCGCCAATGCGGTCACCGTTATTCTCGAGAGCCTGGACCAGATCAAGGAGATCCTTGCCGGGCTGGAAGCAAACGAAAAAGAGCCTGCGGGCGACGACAGCGGGCTGATTGCCCGGCTGGACGCCATAATCACCGGTGAAGAGGCGCCCGCCGCCCCCGGCAAATCAGAAGCAACGCCTGAAGCGGCTGTCGCCGAAACCGACGAACCGCCAATCATTGTTGCCGAGCGGCCGGAAAAGGAGTTGCGCCCCGGCGAAGTATCGCTTGCGGAACTGGAGGCAGCGTTTGCCTCGGCGCCCGGCCCCGAAGGCGATGATTCCGAAGCCGGGGATACGGCCGGGGATCCAGCGGCTGACGCGGATGCAGTCGCGCGCTCCAACGAAAATACATTATATGACCGCTGCGGCGGCGCAGATGCGGCCTTGGTGGTGGCGCATCTGACAGCAACCCACGTCAATGCCGACCCCAGCCTGAAAGCCTTTTTTGTCGACGACCTGAAACCGATCCTGGTCGGGCTGTTTACCGCGGTTCTGACCGAGGACCTGGCCAGCGGCGAGTCTCTTGCCGCTGCGGGAATCGCCGGCGCGGGCTTTGGCGATGAGCAATTCGACCTTTTCGTCAAGCAGGTCAAGATCGCCTACGACGAGGTGAAGATCGATTCCGACACGTCGGATGAAGCCTGCATGATGTTTGAACTTGTCCGCGAAGCAATGGTTGCAAAATCAGCGAGCCTTGATGGAAGCACGGGCGCTGCCACCAACAAAGACGCCAAGAAACCCGCTGGCGGTGAACCGAGCCGCGCCACCCAATCGATCCGCGTCAATGTCGACCTGCTGGAAGACCTGATGAATATGGTCAGCGAACTGGTGCTGACCCGAAACCAGTTGTTGCAGATGGTCCGCCAGCATGATGACAGCGAGTTTGGCGTGCCGCTGCAGCGGCTGAGCCAATGCACCACCGAGCTGCAGGAAAGCATCATGAAGACGCGCATGCAGCCCATCGGCAATGCCTGGGCCAAGCTGCCGCGGATCGTGCGCGACCTGAATCTGGAGCTGGGCAAGAAAATTGATCTGGTGATGACCGGCCAGGACACCGAACTGGACAGACAGGTTCTGGAACTGATCAAGGACCCGCTGACCCATATGGTTCGCAATTCGGCGGATCACGGTATCGAGCGGCCCGTTGAACGTATTGCCAAGGGCAAGCCGGAAAGAGGCACCATCAATCTGGATGCCTATCACGAGGGTGGCCATATCATAATCCGGATTGCGGATGATGGCGCCGGACTGCCGGTCGCCAAGCTGAAAAAGAAGGCCCTGGAACAAGGGCTGGCCTCGGCGGCCGAGCTTGACCAGATGTCCGACAGCCAGATTCAGAGATTTATTTTCCACGCCGGGTTCTCGACCGCCAAGGAAGTGACCTCGGTGTCGGGCCGCGGCGTTGGCATGGACGTGGTGCGCAACAACATCGAGAAGATCGGCGGCACCATTGATTTGACCTCCACCGAAGGGAAGGGGACGTGCCTCTCGATCAAGATTCCACTTACCCTGGCCATTGTCTCGGCTCTTATCGTATCGGTTTCAGGGCAGCGGTTCTCAATTCCGCAGCTCAGCGTTCTTGAGCTGGTGCGGGCCTCCAAGAACAGCGATCATACGATCGAGAGGATCAAGGACACGCCGGTCCTGCGGCTCAGGGACCGCCTGTTGCCGTTGGTCTATCTGAACGAACTTCTCGGCTTCCAGACTTTGGAAGAAAGCCAGGACCAGTCGAAAGACGATGACCAGTTTATCGTTGTGACCCAGGTCGGCAGCTTTACCTTTGGCATCGTGGTTGATCAGGTTTTCGATACAGAGGAAATCGTGGTTAAGCCGGTAGCGCCGATTTTGAAGCATTTGTCGATCTATTCAGGCAACACCATACTGGGGGACGGCAGCGTTATCATGATCCTGGATCCCACCGGCATTGCCGCCGCGGTGAATCAAACGACAGCCCATGCCGAATCTGATCAGGTCGACCAGGACGCGGAGAGCGATATCGCAGACGATATCGAGACCATGCTGTTGTTCCGCTCCGACGGCGAGACCCAAAAAGCGGTTCCGCTGGCCATGATAACCAGGCTGGAGAATTTCGAGATCGACAAGATAGAGATATCCGATGACAAATATGTCATCCAGTACCGCGGCGCCCTGATGCCCATCGTATGCTGCAACGAATCCGGCAAACTGGATCTCGAGGGCCAGACGCGGCAATCGATTTTGGTCTTCGCGGATGGCGATAAAACAATGGGCCTGGCGGTCGATGAAATCCTCGACATTGTCGAAGATCATCTGGATATCGAAATTGTTTCCACGAAGGAGAACCTTATCGGTTCGGCGATAATCGCGGGCAAAGCCACCGAGGTTATCGATGTTGCCTACTACCTTCAGAAGGCTTTCGGCGACTGGATGCGCCAGCCCGACGTCGAGGCGAACGCGGCGCCGCCGGGCACGCGCCTGTTGCTGATCGATGACAGCTCTTTCTTCCGTAATATGCTGAAGCCGTTACTCACCGCGGCGGGCTACCGGGTGACCACCGCTTCGGCCGCCGAAGAGGCTCTTAAATTCCGCGAAAGCGGCACGGATTTCGATGTCATCATCAGCGATATAGAAATGCCCGGCATGAGCGGTTTCGAATTGGCCGAGGAGATCAAGAACGAAGGGCGTTGGACGGACACACCGTTGGTGGCCTTGTCACATCACTCCAGCGAGGAGGATTTTGCCAAGGGTCGCGACGCCGGCTTTAATGATTATGTGGCGAAATTCGACCGGGAGGCTCTGTTGCAGAGCCTTACACAGCAACTGAAAATGCGGGGAGACGCGGCATGAGCGATCAGGATGTGAATGACAGCTTAGAAGTCCTTGCAGCCGGTGCAAAGGAATTCGTTACCGTTATGGTGGACGGCCAATGCCTGGGTATCCCGGTGTTGTCCGTGCACGACGTTTTGAACGCCCAGAGCATTACCCGGATTCCCAAGGCGCCGCCATCCGTGGTGGGCGTTTTGAACCTGCGTGGGCGCATCGTGACCGCTGTTGATCTGCGTATTCATTTGGGTTTTAAAGAGCGCGAAGAAGGCATGAAATCCATGAGCGTGGTTGTCGAGCATAACGGCGATCCCTTCAGCCTGCTGATCGATAGCGTGGGCGAGGTTCTGGCGCTGCCCGACAGTCAATATGAGAAAACCCCCGTAACGCTGGATGAACGGTTGCGCTCCGTATCCAGCGGTATCTACAGGCTCGAAGAGGGCATTATGGTGGTGCTCGACGTTGCCCGCCTGCTTGAGTTTAAGGTAGAAGACGCAGCCTGACCGCGCGTAGGGGGTTTACCCGCTGACGTTAGCGAATACGGAGATCAAAGATGAAATCCTGCCTGGTGGTTGACGATTCCAAGGTAATCCGCAAGGTTGCCCGGCGAATTCTTGAGGAACTCAGTTTCGAGACAATTGAAGCCGTGGACGGCCGCGATGCCCTGGACCAGTGCAATCGGTCCATGCCCGATGTTGTGCTGCTTGACTGGAATATGCCGGTGATGAACGGGCTGGATTTTCTTATCGAGTTGCGCCAGACGCCCGGTATCCAGCAACCCATTGTGGTTTTCTGCACCACTGAGAACGACCTGAGCCACATCAAGATCGCGCTGGAGGCGGGCGCGGACGAATATATCATGAAGCCATTTGATAGAGAGATCATTGAAGCTAAGTTCGCGCAGGTGGGGCTTGTCTAAGTGTCTGCTTTGCTAAGAAAAGAGGCGCCAGTGGAAAAACCACTGTTAAATAGCCCGTTCAGGGTGATGGTTGTCGACGATTCCGCGGTTATACGCGGATTTATCGCCCGATGGCTGGAAGAAGACCCGGAAATTTCTGTCGTTACCACCGCCAGCAATGGCGAAATCGCCGTCAAGACGGTCCGCAGTTCCGGCGCCGAGGTTGTGGTGCTGGACATAGAAATGCCGGTGATGGATGGGCTCACGGCATTGCCGAAATTGATCGCCGAAGTTCCGGACATCAAGATCGTAATGGCCTCGACGCTGACCGAACGCAACGCTGATATCAGTTTGCGCGCCATGGCCATGGGTGCGGCCGATTATATTCCCAAGCCGGAGAGCAAGCGGGAGGTTGGATCCAGCGAGTTCTTCCGGCGTGATCTGGTCGCCAAGGTCAGGGCGCTGGCGGCCTCGCGTCGCCGTGAGCGCGGCGAGGCCCTGCCCAGTGACCGCCGCTATGGCTCAGCGGTAAAGTCGGCGCCTGGTATCGCCGGTGGCAAGGACGCGATCGGTGATTTTTCGCCGCGGATTACCACCGACGAAATCAAACTGGTCAAACCATCGCCGATCCCGCCCAGAATACTGGGGGTGGGAGCCTCCACGGGCGGCCCCCAGGCGTTGGGCAAATTTCTCAAGGACATCGCTCCCAGGCTCAAGATACCTGTTCTGGTGACCCAGCATATGCCGGCGACCTTCACCACCATGCTGGCCGAACATATGGGAAAGGCGTGCGGCCTGCCGACCATCGAAGGCAAGAATGGCGACAACCTGAAACCAGGGCATATCTATATTGCGCCGGGCGGCTTTCATATGAAGATCGTGTCCGACGGCGTCCAGAAAAAGATCAAGCTGACCGAGGATCCGCCCGAACATTTTTGCCGCCCGTCGGTCAATCCGATGTTCCAGAGTATTGCCAGGGAATACGGCACGGCGGCGCTTTGCGTCATGCTCACCGGCATGGGCGCGGATGGCGTCGAGGGCGCCAAACAGGTTGTCGAAGGTGGTGGAACGCTGCTTGCCCAGGACGAGGCGTCAAGCGTGGTCTGGGGCATGCCGGGCGCGGTCGCCACCGCTGGAATTTGCTCGTCGGTTCTGCCGATCGGCGAAATTGGAAGTGAAGCAACGCGGCTGATAAGCGGAGGCGCGCGGTGAATTCCGAAGATTTCGAGTTGATGCGGGATCTCCTGAAGACGCGTTCGGGCTTGATTATCACGCCCGACAAGGTCTATTTGCTGGAGAGTCGCCTAACGCCGCTGGCACGGCGCAGCGGCCTCGAGGGTCTGGACGATCTTGTCGCCAAAATCCGTACGGAAAGGAACGAGGAGCTCATTACCGAAGTCGTCGATGCCATGACGACCAACGAGTCTTTCTTCTTTCGCGATAAAAATCCTTTCGACGCCATGGAAAATTCCATCCTGCCGGCGCTGCGTGAATCCCGCGCCGACAGAAAGCATCTCAGGATATGGTGCGCTGCAGCTTCTTCGGGTCAGGAGCCCTACTCCATTGCTCTGATCATGAAAGAGAAGTGGGAGATGTGGAAGGACTGGCGCATCGAGATACTCGGTACCGATATTTCCAGAAAAATTCTCGACAAGGCCAGGCGCGGGCTCTACTCGCAGTTTGAAGTGCAGCGAGGCTTGCCGGTTCAGATGATGATCAAATATTTCACCCAGAAAGGCGATCTGTGGGAATTGAGCGAAGATATCCGTTCGATGGTTCAGTATAAGGAACTGAACCTCCTGCAGTCCTTTGACGGCCTGGGCAGGTTTGACGTGATATTCTGCCGCAACGTGCTGATTTATTTCGATACCGATAACAAGGCTTCGGTGCTGGATCGCATGTACGAACATCTCGCGCCGGACGGTTCGGTTTTCCTGGGCGCTGCTGAAACCGTGCTGGGCATTACCAACCGGTACAAGCCTGTGCGGGGTCTGCGGGGCGTCTATGCGCCCACCGACGCCGAAGGCAACATCGCGCCCGCCGCGCTGTCTCTTACCGGCTGACACAGGCTCGACCAGGACCGCCGGCCCGGCAATAGCCGATCCCGGTAACAGCTGGAAATGAAAAGGCCGACCCTCATTGGGGCCGGCCTTCTGCATTAGTGCCTTGGTGCTGGAATGTCTTGGCGAATTCCGGGTCTGTCAGTCTCTCATCGTCTCGGGCTTGTCATGCCCCTCATCGCCTTGGGCTTGTCAGCCCTTCATTACGCTGGGCTTGTCAGCCCTTCATTACGCTGGGCTTGTCAGCCCGTTGCCACTTTTGGCGTTTCTTCTTCCTCGGTCTCCGGGTCGCGTAAAACGTAGCCGCGTCCCCATACCGTCTCGATGTAATTATCGCCGCCTGTCGCGACCGCCAGCTTCTTGCGCAGCTTGCAGATAAAGACATCAATGATTTTAAGCTCCGGCTCATCCATACCGCCGTAAAGATGGTTGAGGAACATTTCCTTGGTCAGCGTCGTGCCCTTTCTCAGGGACAACAGCTCGAGCATGGCATATTCCTTGCCGGTCAGATGGACGCGCTGGCCGCTGACGTCAACGGTCTTGGTATCCAGGTTAACCGACAATTTCCCGGTCTTGATGACCGACTGTGAATGTCCTTTCGAGCGCCGAACAATGGCGTGTATGCGGGCGATCAGCTCTTCCTTGTGGAAAGGCTTGGTCACATAATCGTCGGCGCCAAAGCCAAGCCCCTTAACCTTGTTTTCCATCTCGGCCATACCGGTCAGGATAAGGATGGGGGTGTTTACCTTCGAGAGCCGAAGCTTCTTCAGCACATCATAACCGTGCATGTCGGGAAGATTCAGGTCGAGAAGAATGATGTCATAGTCATACAGCTTGCCGAGATCGAGGCCCTCTTCCCCAAGGTCGGTGCAGTAGACGTTGAAACCGTCGGACGTCAGCATCAGCTCAATGCTTTTCGATGTTGACGGATCGTCTTCGATTAACAGGACACGCATTGATCGTTACCTCTGCGGTTGTTGTTCCCCCAGCAAGCCTTCACCCCAAATTCGGAAGGCCCCGACGCCAAGTTAACAAGGATGGTCAATTAGCGTTAACGAATATTAATTTTCCGCTTTTTTGGTTAACAATTCCTGAACAGCGGAAGATTAATTTTTGATTGGCACAGAGCAGACGCAGCCCGCGCGCCGCAGGTTATGCTTTACCGATCCTTAAAGCCTTTCGGACATTCTTGGCGAATCAAAGCCGCAGGGCGAAATCTGTGGCAATAAATAGGGGACAGGCACAAAAGTGCAAAGCTTGTTGTTTGAAATAGAGCGCGTCCGGCCTTTCGAGAGGTTCGGCAGGGTGGTGGGCGTGCAGGGCCTGTTAGTTGAAGTTGAAGGCGCCCAGCGGGCGCTCAGCATAGGCTCGCGCGTGGCCATCGAAACCCGTGACGGCAAGGAAGTTCTTTGCGAGGCCATTGGCTTCAAGCAGGAACGTGCGCTGCTCATGCCCTTTGCCTCGCTTGATGGCGTCGGTGTCGGCTGCAAGGCGTATCTCCTCGATGCCGAGCCGGTAATCTATCCTTCCGCCGCCTGGCTGGGGCGCATTATTAATGCCATGGGCGAGCCCATCGACGGCAAGGGCCCTCTGCCAAAGGGCGCCACTGCCTTTCCCCTGCGCGGTACACCGCCACCAGCGCATACCCGCCAGCGCGTCGGCCCCAAGATGGACCTGGGGGTGCGCGCCCTCAATGCCTTCACCAGTTGTTGCCGGGGCCAGCGCATGGGCATCTTCTCCGGCTCGGGCGTCGGCAAGTCCGTGTTGCTGTCGATGCTGGCGCGCTATACGGATTCAGACGTCAGCATTGTCGGCCTGATCGGCGAGCGCGGGCGCGAGGTCCAGGAATTTATCCAGGACGATCTGGGCGAAGAGGGGCTCAGGCGGTCGGTTGTGGTCGTCGCCACATCCGATGAATCGGCTCTGATGCGCCGCCAGGCGGCCCAGATGACCATGGCCGTTTCCGAATTTTTCCGCGACCGTGGTGATGAGGTGTTGTGCCTGATGGACAGCGTCACCCGTTTCGCCATGGCCCAGCGTGAAATAGGGTTGGCCGGTGGCGAGCCGCCCGCCAGCAAGGGTTACACGCCAACCGTCTTCGCCGAATTGCCCAAGCTCCTGGAGCGCGCCGGGCCGGGGCCGGTGGGCAAGGGCAATATCACCGGGCTGTTCACCGTTCTGGTCGAGGGCGACGATCACAACGAGCCGGTGGCCGACGCCGTGCGCGGCATCCTTGACGGCCATATTGTCATGGACCGGGCCATCGCCGAGCGCGGTCGCTATCCCGCCGTCAATATATTGCGCTCGATCTCGCGGACCATGCCGCAATGCAACAGCGACGAAGAGAACAAGGTGATTGGCGAGGCGCGCCGCTATCTGGCGGCTTATGCCGACATGGAAGAGATGATCAGGCTGGGCGCGTACAAGATTGGCGCCAACGCCGAGGTCGACCGGGCGATAGAGCTGAATCCGGCGCTGGAAGCCTTCCTCAATCAGGGCAAGGACGAATGCACCAGGCTCGACGAATGTTACGCGCAGCTCAAGGAAATACTGGCCAGCAAGCCAGCGGAGACCGAAGACGCGGAATCGGCAGATAGCAGGGCATAAGGCAAAGAAATGAAGGGAATCGACAGCGTAATTCGACTGCAGAAATGGCAGGTCGACGAGCAGCGCCGCCAGGTGGCTGATCTCGAGGGCCTCTTGATGGACCTCACGCAGCGTGCCCAGGCCCTGGAGCAGGAAATCCTGAAAGAGCAGGAGGTCGCCGCCGACCAGAATGTGGCCTTCATCTATGGCAATTACGTCCGCCACGCCATCTCGCGCCGCGAGACGTTGCAGCGTTCCATCGTCGACGCCGAAGTGGCCGCCGTCGCCGCCCGCGACGTGCTTACCGAGCTTTACCAGGACATGAAGCGCTATGAGATCGCCAAGGATCGCCATGATGCGCGACAGGCGCTTAAGGAAAATCGCGCCGAACAGGCTGAACTTGATGACATCGCCCTCAAGATGCACCGCCGGAAAAAGACCGGCTAGAGGGAACAGTCGGGCAAAGACCGGCTAGCAAGTTTACTCGGCGGCAGCCGCCGCATTTTCTGGCACAGCCCGCGCTTTCAGCCGCAACACCAGCACATTCCCGCCCAGCACCATCACCAGACCGGCCAGCGCCGGCGTGGTCCATTGATAGTCCTCCAGCATTGTCGAGATCAGCAGCGCCACCACCGGCCAGCCAATGGCGTTATAGCCGGCGCGTTCCGCGCCGATGCGCTTGATCAGGGTCAGAAAACACAGGAACGCAACAATGGTGCCGAACACCGACAGGTAGGCAAGCGCGCCCAGATAAGTGGCTGAAGTATCGAAGGCAAAGGGCACGCCTGTGGCCAGTGTGTAGCCGGTGATGAAAATAACGCCGTACAGCATGCCCCAGGCATTGAGGCGGATCAGCGGCAGCGCCCTGGCCCTTTCGCTGGCGACCACAATATTGCCCATCGAGGCCATCCAGGTGCCGAACAATGTGACGCCAATGCCGATGATGGTGCCATCGGACAGCGAGAAGGATTCCAGTTCCGGCAGGAATATCAACCCTATGCCGCCCATTCCGATCAGCGCTGCGCCCAGAACACGGGGCTCCAGCGGACGCTTCAGGAAAATCGCCGCGTTCAGGATATTCATGATCGACAGCGTCGAGAAAACCACCGCCACCAGCCCGGAGGTGAGCAGTTCTACGCCCCGGTAGGAGCAATAATAATTCACCGAAAACAGGAAAAACCCCAACGTTATGAATATCTTATGGTCGGACAGCGGGAATTTCAGTTTGCGCCCGGTGGCCAGGCAATAGGCGAACAGCAAAGCAGCCGCCAGCGCGAAGCGGAAGACCAGCGACCATTCGATGGGCACCTCGGTCAGTTGCAACTTGATGGCATACCAGGTGGTGCCCCAGATCAGCACGGTCGTCAGGTAAAGCAGAATATTGTTCATTTGGCCCATCCTTGCAATGGCCCCTTATGTCGCGGCTTGGGCAGCGAATATCAAGTCTGATTCGGGAAAATTATACTATCCGGCGGGCAAGATTTGCTGGCCGTTTTCGGACCTGGCAGGGGAGGGCCGCCTGGCCCCTTTTCTCTTTCGTCACTCGCCGACTTGATCGGCGAGTCCATGTCTCCAGCGGCATAGTGCAGCAGGAAAAAGCTGGATTCGCCGATCAAGTCGGCGAATGACGAGGGGTAGAAAGGGCTGTGACGTAGGAAATTAAACCAGCGCGCCGGCGTCGTGGTCACCGGCCAAGGCATGTAATTGCGCTTGGGCCAGCACTTGGCTCACGTTCACCGGGCTGCGCGAGAGGGGCTCGAAAGACAGCGAGCCTTTCAAGCCGGCGGCGCCGGTGGCGCTTTCAAAAATATTGCGCAGGTCATCGCGCATGGTGGCGGTCAGCAAATCACCGGCGCGCACCACCATGTCCAGCCGTTCGGGCCGCATCAGGCCATCAAGCTGCACCGGCCCAAGGGCGGAGAGATTCACCTCCAGCAGGAAGCGCTGGTTCTGGGTCAAATCCTCGTCATCGCCGCCTTCATCATCGGGTGAGGCGCTATCGCCTTCCTCGTGATGCGGGCGGGTCAACAGTGCGATGGCCTGTGTGCCATGCTCAGTCTGCAGGGGAATCAGAAAGGGGCGCCAGTCTACCCCCGGCGTATCCGCCGAAAAGCGGCCAAGACGCGCGAATTCTTCTTTCAGGCGCACCAGCAGGTTACCCTTGCCCTTGGCCTCCAGCACGCGGGCGGTCCGCTCGCCAATCCAGGCGCGGGGGTTTTGCATACGCACCGCCGAGAGGAAAAAGAGCAGGCCGCTGGAAAGCCTTGCACCGGGCGCCGATATGCGTGGGGCCAGGGCCCTGGCGGCGGCGGGGTCGGCGGCGGCTACCGCTTCAATCATCTCATCCACCAGCGGCCATGCGGTCTGATAGCTCACCAGTGGCGGCAACGCGGTGGGCGGTGGCGTTTCCGCTGGCTGCACCTGGGATGGCTGACCCTGGGTTTGTGTTACCGGAGCCGAGGCCGGTGCCGCGGCTGGAACCTCCGCGCCTCCTGCCCG
>JACZSK010000162.1 GCA_022574255.1 Pseudomonadota bacterium | reverse complement strand
CGGGCGCGAACCCGCACCGTGGGTTTCAATGAGTGCCGCCGGAACCCCCAGCAGGCGCGACTTCGCGGCATTGGAATAGGTGACAAACCCGCCGGCAACCACGTCTGACGAGCCGGCAATGGCGGTCAGGGCGCCCGCCACCAGCCCGCCGGTGCAGGATTCCGCTGTTCCCAGCATCCAGCCCCGTTTCCGGCAGGCGGCCAGCACCGCCTCGGCGGATTCGAGGATATCGCCCGGATATGTGGCGGGGGAGGGGGTGTTTGATCCGGTTTCAGCCATTGCAACGCGCCTTACATTTGCCTGCCGGGTATGCCGATGGCCAGCAGGCCCAGCACAGCCGCGGCGAAAAGCCCGGCGGCCACATCGTCCAGCATAACCCCGCGCCCGCCTTTGAGGCGCAAATCCATGATATCGATGGGCCAGGGCTTGATTATATCGAAGCCCCGGAACAGCAGGAAGGCGAGGAAGATATCCAGCGTTTCCGATTGGGTGACGGTGAAAAAGCCAAGTGGCAGCAGGGTGATCCATTGCCCGACAACTTCGTCGATAACCACCTCTCCACGGTCGTGAAGCCCGCTAATCTGTTGGTGCAACCCTGACGCCCAAATGCCTGCAATCATTACAATTACTATGGCAATTGCCAGGCCGGACGGGCCAAAGAATTTGAGTATGGGAAGGCCCAGGACAAGCGCCACCAGCGAGCCCCAGGTGCCGGGGGCGAAGGGCAGCAACCCCACCCCGAACCATACCGCCAGCCAGTATGCGAGGCGTTCTTTTGGCGTGTCGCCGCGCTTTGCCGACCAGGGGTCCGTGCTCATTTATCCTGTCCTTTCAGGGCAACCGTGGCCACCGCCTGGGCGGCAAGACCCTCGCCGCGGCCGGTGAAACCCAGCTTTTCGGAGGTGGTGGCCTTCACCGACACCCTTTCCAGCTCAATATCCAGTATTTCGGCGACGCGGGCGCGCATTTTGGCCCGGTGCGGGGCAATTTTAGGCGCTTCGCAGATCAGCGTCACATCGACGTTCAATATCTCGCCGCCCTGGCGGCGCACCAGCCCCATGGCATGGCGCAAAAACACATCCGACGCGGCATCCTTCCACTGCGGGTCCGAAGGCGGGAAATGATCGCCGATATCGCCCGCCGCGATGGCCCCCAGAAGAGCGTCGGTGATGGCATGCAGCCCCGCGTCGGCGTCGGAATGGCCTTTCAGTTTTTGCTCAAAGGGAATTTCAACACCACAGAGAGTGACCGCATCTCCGGCTTCAAACTGATGCACGTCATATCCAAAACCCGTTCGTATATCAGGTGTTATCATGTGTTCTTCCGAATTTACCGCAGCGAAATCTTCGGGCCGGGTGATTTTGATATTACGTTCGTCGCCCTCAACAATACGCACCCGCATGCCGGCCGCCTGGGCCACCGCGGCGTCGTCGGTCAGCGCCTTGTCCGCATGGGCCTCATGGGCCGCCAGGATGGCGGCAAACGGGAATCCCTGGGGCGTCTGGGCGCGCCACAAGTCCGCCCGCTCGACGGTCTCTTCCACATGCGCGCGACCGCGTTTCAAGCTGTCGGAAACGGGCAGGGCAGGGATGGCGCCTTCATCGCCATCAATAACGGCATCAATAACCCGGTCGATGATGTCCTGTGACACAAAAGCCCGCGCCGCGTCGTGGATCAGCACAATGTCCGGCGCGTTGTCGGCCTTGTTCAGGGCCCGTAGCCCGGCCAGCACCGAGGCCTGACGGCTGGGCCCGCCGGAAACCGGGGCTGGAAGCGATAAACCCTTCATTGCAGCGTCATAAAGGGCCTGGTCGCCGGGATGAAAGACCACCTGCACCCTGGCAATGCCGGGGTGACCCAGAAACGCCTGAGCGGCCCGGCGCAGGACCGGTTTGCCGCCAATATCGCGGTATTGCTTTGGTCTGTCGCCACCGGCGCGCTCCCCGCGCCCCGCCGCCAGAATAATGGCCGCTGCAAACATAGCCCTGAACTGCCTGGATAGCCGAAATCCCTCGCATACTAGGTAGTTCAGGTGGGATTGCCAAGCGGCCAGCAACCGGCGGTCAGGGGCGCGGCAGGGCTCTTTTGCGGCGTCAGGTGCAATTTGACTCGCCCCCGGCGCCCGCTTCTGGCATATAGGGCAGGAAATCTGCCTGAAAAATAGGCAAGTATTGAGTTGCACAAAAAATGACCACTCACACGCTCCTGTCCAAGCCAATCCAGATTGGGTCTGTGACCATTGCCGACCCGGTGATCCTGGCCCCCATGTCAGGGGTCACCGACCTGCCGTTCCGCCGGCTGGTCAAATCCTTCGGCTCGGGCCTGGTGGTCTCCGAGATGATCGCCAGCGAGGCCATGATACGCGCCACCCGGCGCAGCCTCAAAATGTCGACCTCCTGCGCCGAGGAATTCCCCATGTCGGTGCAACTGGCGGGCTGCAGGCCCGAAAGCGTTGCCGAGGCCGCGAAACTGAACGAAGAGCGCGGCGCCGCGATTATTGATATCAACATGGGCTGCCCGGTGAAGAAGGTAGTGAACGGCGATGCGGGATCGGCGCTGATGCGCGATCTGGACCATGCCGGGCGCATCATTCAAGCCGCCGTTGAGGCGGTGAGTCTGCCGGTGACGCTGAAAATGCGCACCGGCTGGGATGATGATTCACGCAATGCGCCCGAGCTGGCGCGTATTGCCGAGGATCTGGGCATCAAGATGATCAGCGTGCATGGCCGCACCCGCAACCAGATGTACCGGGGCAGCGCCGACTGGGGCTTTATCCGGCGGGTCAAGGAAGCGGTCAGCGTGCCGGTCATCGCCAACGGCGATATCACCAGCTACGATGATGTCGATGCCTGCCTGGCGGCGTCGGGCGCCGATGGGGTGATGATTGGCCGTGGCACCTATGGCCGGCCCTGGTTTGTCGCCCAGGTGATGGAATATCTGCGCAGCGGCGTGCGCCCGGATAACCCGGCGCTGGAACAGCAGCTTGAAACGGTTCTCAGCCATTATGACGCGATGCTCGCCCATTATCCCACCGAAGTGGCGGTCAAAATGGCGCGCAAGCATATCGGCTGGTACACCAAGGGCCTGAACGGCTCGGCGGAATTCCGCAACGGGGTGTTTCGCATGGCCGACCCCGACGCGGTGAAAGAGACCATCAAGCGCTTCTATGATCCGCTTATCAAGGAGGCGGCGTGATCATGGCCAAAACCGCAATTCTGGATACCGCGAGGAAAAACACCGGTGCCGCGCCCAGCGCCGCCAGCGCGCCCAGCACCGTCAACACCGCTGGGCCGGACGGCATTGCGGCCCTGCTGCCCTTTGCGCTGCTGACCCTGGATGCCGACGACCGCGTGACATACGCCAACCCCGCCGCCGAGCGTTTTTTCCGCCAGAGCAGCACGTTTCTGCAGCGCCGTTCCCTGCAGGAAATAGCCGGTCCGGCATTGCCGGCGCTGGCCCGGCTGGTGCGCCAGCGCGGCGCGGCCGCATTGGAGCACGACCTGGTGTTCGAGGATCACCAGGGGCAGCTGTGCAGCGCAGACGTGGAAATCGTGCCTGTTGATGATACGCCCGGCGCTGTGCTGGTGGTCATTCACAAGATTTTGCCAGGGCAGATGGGACCGGGAGGCACCGGTATGGCTGACCAGGCGCCGCTGGCCGGTCTGCCGCCCTCGGTTGGCGCCATGGCGGCGGTGCTGGCCCATGAGGTGAAGAACCCGCTGTCGGGAATACGCGGCGCCGCGCAGTTGATAGCCCAGAACGCCAACGAAGACGACAGGCGCCTGACCAAGCTGATTTGCGACGAAACCGAGCGCATCAGGGCTCTTGTCGACCGTCTGGAGGCTTTCGGCGACTCGCGCCCGGTCGACCTGGGCCCGGTTAACATTCATGAGATTCTCGACCATGTGAT
>JACZSK010000161.1 GCA_022574255.1 Pseudomonadota bacterium | reverse complement strand
ATCAAGTCGGCGAGTGACGAAGAATAAAGCGGCAATGCATTGGAAATCGGTTGCTCCCGGAATTGCAGAATTACCTGACATTTCCGGATGCCTTTGGTAGCTGCCAGTCACAGACCCCTTGCAATCCACCATTCGTCGGATCCCATCTCCTCCGGTACATCTGAGCCGTGCGGGTCGAGACCAAGTTCTTCCACCAACTCAAACCATTCGTCTCTCAGCGGTTTCGGCAATTTTGCCCCTGTCCACGGGCAATAATCGATGACAATTACGGAAGATCCGCCATCAAGGACTCTGACGCCCCATTCTCGGAACGCTGGATTGTATTGTAATGCCAGGTCCTGCTCCTGAAGTTTTCGGCGCTTCAATTCTTCGTCTGGTTGGATGCTGCTCACGACTTATACCTGCCTCGTATCTATGGAAACTCCCAAGACACAATACCCATTTCCCGCCATTTCCGCCACACCCCCTGCGACATCATGTCACATGCAAATGCGAGTGATTTGCAGTTTTAACTTGATCTTTACCGCTGATCCGCTATGTCCTGTTATTAAGAATGAATAGCAACAAAGCCTGTGGGCTGGTGCCTTGGGGCCTGAGCGCGGCAGCGAGAACAAAAATCGCCACATGGAAGGCGAAATATTGAGGAAAGTCAGTCAAGTGTTTGTACCTAAAAGAAAAATCACCCCCATATGCGCGTTGACCGGCCTCATTGGTCTCGCTGGCGTTGCTGTCTTAGCCGCCAGCGCCCCCGCCCAGGCGGAAGACGCCGGTTACTGGGATATCGACGAGGCCACCGGCATCGAGCGGCTGACGGTGATCGGCAGCAAGGGGCGGCGGCTGGAAATTCCCGGTTCGGCCACCCGCATCGGGCCCGAGGAGCTGGAGAAGTTCGAATACACCGATATCAACCGCATCCTGCGCCAGGTCCCGGGGGTGAATATCCAGGAGGAGGACGGCTTCGGGCTGCGCCCCAATATCGGTATTCGCGGCACCGGCATCGAGCGCTCGGAGCGCATCACCCTGATGGAGGACGGGGTGCTCATCGCGCCGGCCCCCTATGCGGCGCCGGCGGCCTATTATTTTCCCACCGCCGGGCGGCTGGAGGCGGTTGAAGTGCGGAAGGGCTCCAGCGCCATCAAGTTCGGCCCGCGCACCACCGGCGGTGCCATCAACCTGGTCAGCACTTCCATTCCCGACCAGCCTGGCGGCAAGGTGATGGCGCGCATCGGCTCGCACGGCGTCAAGGAACTCCACGCCTGGGGGAGCGTCTCTTCCGGTAATCTGGCGATCATGGGCGAGACCTTTCAGGCCGGCGCCGACGGCTTCAAGAGGCTGCCCAATGGCGCCAGCACCGGTTTCGATATCGAGGATTATCTCATCAAGGCGCGGCTCAGCGCCGGTGAAACCGCGGCGCGTGTGCAATTCCTGGAATTGAAGGCGGGCACTGTGCGCCAGACCTCGAACGAAACTTATCTGGGGCTTACGGAAGAGGATTTCGCCGCCGACCCGCTGCAGCGTTACGCCGCCTCGGCCCTCGATGAGTTTAACTCGAAGCATACCCAGCTGCAGGCGACGCATTATGTGGAGTTTGGCCCGCGGGTCGATATCACCAGCGTTCTCTATTACAATGCCTTCGAGCGTGACTGGTTCAAGCTGGACGATCTCGATTTCGGCGACGGGCGCGGCCGCATCCGCCCGCGCGAGGTCTTCGAGAACCCCACCGATCCCTTGAACGTGGCGGCGCTGGCCATCCTCAGGGGCGAGGCCGACAGCATCGATGACGCGCTGCAGCTGCGCCACAACGCCCGCGAATACCAGAGTTACGGCGTCCAGATCGTCGCCGGTTTCGGCTTTGATATTGGCGCCAGCCAGCATGACCTGGAAATTTCCCTGCGCTATCACGAGGACGAGGAAGACCGGCTGCAGAACCGCGAGAATTTCGCCATGCGAGGCGGCAGCCTTGTGCTTACCTCGGTCGGCGCGCCCGGCAGCCAGGCCAACCGCGTTGGCTCGGCGCGGGCGCTGGCAATGTATGTGCAGGACGAGATCGTTATAGGTGATTTTCGACTGATCCCGGGGCTCAGGGTCGAGAGCATTGATCTGACCCGGCGGGATTATTCCACCGATGACCCCGAGCGGCTGGCCGGCCCGACCAGGGTGCGCCGGAACAGCCTGACCGTGGCCATCCCCGGCTTTGGCGTCACTTATGACGCCAGCGACGAACTGACCCTGATTGCCGGCGTGCATAAGGGCTTCTCGCCGCCTGGCCCTGGAACCGGGGGGAGTAGCGAGGCCGCCGTGTCCGAAAAGAGCGTTAACTGGGAGGCCGGGCTGCGCTATGTATCAGGCGATTTGAACCTCGAGGCCATCGGCTTCTACTCCGATTATTCCAATTTGCTCGGCACCTGCTCCAACGCCACCGGCTGCGGCGCCGGGGACAATGGCGACCAGTTCAACGGCGGCGCGGTGGATGTGATCGGGCTGGAGCTGACGGTGGATACCATCGTCGATCTTTCCCCGGGCGTCACCTTGCCGCTGAAGCTGACCTATACCTATACGGATGCCGAGTTCAGCACTTCGTTTGCCGACAGCTTCTGGGGCGAAGTTGAAAAGGGCGACGCGCTGCCCTATATCCCGGCGCATCAGGTCAATGCCTCGGTGGGGCTGGAAGGGCTGAAATGGGCGCTGAACCTGACGCTGAATTATGTAGCCGAGACCCGCAACCGGGCGGGCAGCGGGGCAGTGCCTGTATTGCAGCGCATCGACGGGCGGTTGGTGGCGGATGTCTCGGCCAGCTATAATATCCGCCACAATGTGCGGCTTTTCGCTTCGATCGAGAATCTATTCGACAACGTCTATGTGGTGGCGCGGCGGCCCTACGGTGCCCGCCCCGGCAAGCCGCGCAGCGTCTTTGGCGGGCTCAGCGTTTCCTTTTAGAACCACCCGCTAAACCTTTTGCCCCTTGAAAGCAGCCCGGCAAGGGTCAATCATCGGGCCATGTTCGCTTGCCGACCTCTGCACGTGATTTTGCGGCACCATCTGCTGGCGGTTCTCGCCCCGTTACTGGTTACGGCCTGCAATGGCGATACGCCCGGCAGACAGCGCCTGAATCTCGATATCTTCTCCAGCCAGTTGGGTGTGGAACTCAACTATATGGACCAGAATGTTCGCCCGCAGGACGACCTGTATCGCTTCGTCAACGGGCGCTGGCTGGCGGCGGTGGAGGTGCCGGCCGATGGTTCCAGCTATGGCGCCTTCGAGGAACTGGCCAGCCGCGCCGACTTGCAACTGAGCGATATTATCCGCCGCATCGTGGCGGCGCCCGAACAGAGCCTGGATGCCAACCAAAGCAGGATAAGGAACCTTTACCTGAGCCTGGCCGACGCCGAACGCGCCGAGACGCTGGGGCTGACACCGCTGGACGGCATCAGGGAAAAAATCGCGGCGCTACAGGACAAGACCGGACTGGCCGGGCTCTTCGCCGAATTTCAGGTGATGGGCCTGACCGCGCCGCTGCAGTTTCTGGTCATGCCCGACAACCTCGATACCAGCGTTCACGCCGCCTACCTGGATCAGTCAGGGCTGGGTCTGCCGAACCGTGGATATTACTTCCCCGAAGACGCCGCTGAAGATGCCGCAGAAGACACCGCGACGTTAGCCCTGCTTGGGGATTATGAAACCCATATCGCCCGCATGCTTGGCCTGGCCGGAGCGCGAAATCAGGCGTGCAGGGCGAAAGCCGTGCTGGCGCTGGAAACCAGCCTGGCGCGGGGCCATGTGGGGCCGGCGCTCCTGCGCGACCGTATACACGTTGAACGCGCCCGGCCCGTCGCGTTGACCCATGATGGAAAACACCTCGAACGGTCCGGCGAAATCGAGTACCTCGACCTCGTCGAACAACAGGATGGCCACGTTGCGTCTCTGGTTCATGACT
>JACZSK010000160.1 GCA_022574255.1 Pseudomonadota bacterium | reverse complement strand
GTATCCAGTCCCGGTCCGAAAAGCCACAGTTTCTGCGACCGACGGGATTTTCAGGAGGCACAGAACATATCGTGTTGGCCGCTCTCTTTCGGTTCGCGTGGCTTCATGGCGGTCTCCCTGTCCGTGCTCAGACAGTGAATCACGCCTAAAAGCCAAACGCAAATTGCAAGGTTATGCCGCCCCGGACACCGTTTCCTTGCAATTAAAACACCGCATAAACCGATAAATCGTCAATTTATTCAGGAGGTTGAGAATTCTTCACGACCGACGAGTTAGCGACTTCAACTGCCACCAAGGGACGAAAGAACCGCAGCAGTCAACACTGCCGTGCCATCGACTAAAACTCCTTCATCGAAGTCGAAGTCGGACGTATGGTGGCCGCCGGCAAGATCCGAACCAAACACGAAATAGGCGGCACGTCCATTTCTCTCCGACACAGCGCGGCACATCAGTGTTGCATCTTCGCTGGCGCCGAATTGGTGCTGCATGAGATGTTCTTGGAAGATTTTTCCCGAAACGCACAAGTCGCGTATCCAGGTGGCCACATCCTCGGTATTTGACCAGTCGGTAGCCTCTCCGATCAGCGTCATGCCGCACTCAACTTCATGGGCTCGGGCAATTCCCTCGATTGCATGCTGAGCCCGTTCCACAAGCCCATCCAGGTCGATTTGATGTTCTGCACGGAACTCGACCTCCAGGATAGCGTGGTCGGGAATGATGTTCAGCGCCGTTCCTGCTGTTAAGGTACCGACGTTAACGCGGATCCCGGGCTTGCTCGATTGAGCGAGAGCCTGCAGCGCCATCGCCATCTGGCACGCGGGCAACAGTGCATTACGCCCGTCCTGAGGGTCCTTACCGGCGTGGGCGGCCTGGCCGATAAGCTCCACCCGGTATTTTTTGGTCGCCAGAAAACCGCGCAGTCCGAGTGCGATTGTTCCACTCGGCACTCCGAGACCAATGTGGAAGCCCAGCAGCAGGTCGACATCGTTGAGCCAGCCGGCTCCCACCACTGCCTTCGCTCCACGAACTCCTTCCTCGGCGGGCTGGAAAATCAGCTTCAGTAGTCCATCGCAATGTTCAAGACGATCCTTCATAAGACGCGCAACCGCAAGGCCGATTGCTATATGGCCGTCATGACCGCAAGCATGCATGACGCCGGGCGTGTCCGAAATCCAACCTCCCAATGCGGGTCGGTGTTCTTCTCCTGCTTCGGTGATTGGCAAGGCATCAATATCGATGCGTAAGGCTACAGTCGGACCGGGGCGTCCTGTTTCAAAAACGGCGATGCAACCACTATTGCCGGCTCCCAGCTCACGTTCGGCAGCACTCAAGCCAAGGCGAGGAGCATCGCCGAGAAAATCCCGTCCAGCTATCACCTGATAGTCGAGATTGCGAAGTTCATCGACGATGCGTGCAGTGGTGCACTGCTCGTGCCAGCCCAGTTCCGCCAGCTTGTGAAAATCTCGCCGCATCACCACCCGTTCAGGGGCGAGGGTGCGCACCTCACTGACTAGCGTTCGTAACGTTCCCTCTTGAACAGACCGTGCGGGCTGGCCGGCGATCATCAACATCGACGTGGCGTTACTCACCAAGGTCCCCCCAGGGACTCTGCCAGGGACCTTCCTCGATCCAGATACTTTTTGACTTCATGAGCTGCTGGATGGCCTCCTGGCCCATTTCAAGGCCCTGCCCACTTTGTTTGAAACCTCCATAGGGAGAACCGGGGTGGAGGCTGTGGACAGTATTAATCCATACCAATCCAGCCTTGAGAGAGCGAGCTAACCGGGTGGCCCGATGCACGTCTGCGGTCCAGGCCGTCCCCGCCAGGCCGTAGGCGGTTGCGTTAGCCAACTCAACAACTTCGTCTTCGTCATCGAATTCGAAAACGGACAGAAGCGGCCCAAAAACTTCCTCCTGCGCGATCCGCATATCCGGCCGAACATTTTGGAAAATGACAGGCTTGATAAAATAACCATCCTCGGGCACTGCAATGGATTTGAGATCAATCGCCTGGGCGCCGTCGTCAATTGCGGTATCGATGTAGCCCTGCACCCGTTTCATCTGTTTGTCAGAAATCAGCGGCCCAACATGAGTCTCCGGGTCGAGCGGGTCCCCGATTTGCAGCTTAGACAACCGCTTCATAACGGCATCCAGAAACGTTGGCGTAGTTTTTTTGCTCAAGAACAAACGGGTCGCGGCCGTGCAGGTCTGGCCGCCATTGCCGAAAGCGGAGAAGACAAGAGCGTCGGCCGCTCGGTCAAGGTCGGCGTCGTCGAAAACGATGAAGGCCGACTTGCCACCGAGTTCGAGGGTAACTGATTTGAGCGCTTCCCCACAAACCGAGCCGATATGGCGACCAACGTCCGTCGAGCCCGTGAACGAAACCTTGGAAATTTGAGGATTTCGGATCAGGGCCTCGCCCGTCACGTTACCCAGGCCGTTCACGACATTCAGCAGTCCTGCCGGCAACCCGGCTTCGTCGGCGATGGACGCCAGCAGCAACGCCGATAACGGAGAATCTTCGGCGGGTTTAAGGACGATCGCATTACCGGTAGCCAGCGCAGGGGCAATTTTTCCCGCCGCGTTGGTCAGTGGGTAATTCCAGGGGGAAATTCCCGCGACGACACCGTAGGGCTCCAATTGGGTAAAGTTCAGGCGGCCGGGTTGCACCGGGATATTGGCGCCACGCAAGCGATCTGTCATCCCGGCGAAAAATTCGAACAAACGTGCCGCGCGCTCTGAATCGCGACTACGAGTATCCCTGATCGGTCGGCCGGCATCAAGTGTGTCGAGAAGCCCGAGCAATGCGCTGTGAGAACGGATGGCATCGCCGATATGCCGCAATACGCGCGCCCTGTCCTGACCATCGGACTTCCACCAGTGTTTTTGGGCTTCTGCTCCCGCAGCAACTGCGGCTTCAACTTCGGCTTCGCCGGCCATGGCGATGTCGTAAAGGGGACGACCCGTCGTCGGGTTAATCGTTATGAAACTGTCTTTTGACTCACTGTGCCGCCACTCTCCACCGATCCAGTTCAGGGCGGTATCCCGGCAGGCCTCCGGCAGCACATCGCGGATCAGGGCGGTTGCATTGGACTGGCTCTCAATAATCAACGATCAATTATCCTTCATGCAAATGTGCGGCGGTTGTCATCACCATGCGTCCTGCAGCATGGCGACAACTTCTTTTTCCGAGGCCGGCCGTGGGTTCCAATAGGTCTGGGGATCGACCATTACATCCTTGGCTATTTGCTCGAACTGCCCTTCCGGCAGACCAATTTCGCGTAGAGTTCGTGGTGTTTCCAAAATCTCGCTTAACCAATCAACAACAGAAATCATGTGTCGAGCAGCAAGCGCCTTCTGCGCCTGCGGGAAGGGCACTCGGTGGCCAAGTTGAAACGTGCCGTGGAGAAGGCCTTGGGCTGCAGGGCGCCAAACCGGGATGTGGTCGCCATGTACCTGTTCTCTCCCGAGGACATGAGACCACCCCGGTTCCGTCTGGCCGGCAGGGAGCATCTGCGCGGCGTACAGGTGGCCTCTGTAGACCTTTCGGCCTATGGACAACTGTTGGCCGGCGGAGGTGCCTCATGAGCCAAGCCGCGACTTCCACGGTGCTGTTGGAGCATCACCTGAAACAACTTAAGCTGCCCACGGTCTTGCGGGAGTATGCCGCCGTCGCCGCCACGTGCACCAAGGATCGCTCGGACTATCCGGCCTATCTGCTGCGCCTGACCGAACGAGAGTTGCTGGATCGGGAGCGCAAAGCGGCGGAAAGGAGAATCAAGGAAGCCGGGTTCCCCGTGGTGAAGACCCTGGACACCTTCGACTTCTCCGCCCTGCCCGCCATCAACGAGCAGCTCGTGAGGGAGCTGGCACGAGGGGAGTACATCGACAAGCGGGAGAACGTCCTGCTGATCGGCAACAGCGGTACCGGAAAGACCCATCTGG
>JACZSK010000059.1 GCA_022574255.1 Pseudomonadota bacterium | reverse complement strand
GCAGCGCGTTTGTCGGTGACACGCTGTTCATGCCGGATTATGGCACCGCGCGCTGTGATTTCCCCGGCGGCGACGCCGCCGGGCTTTACCGCTCCATCCAGAAAATACTGTCGCTGCCCGGCGATACCGTTCTTTACATGTGCCACGATTACGGCGGCGAAAATCGCGGCTTCGAATGGGTCACCAGCGTTGCCGAGCAAAAGGAGAAGAATATCCACCTGCGGGACGGCATCAGCGAGGCCGAGTTCGTTGAGATGCGCGAGACACGCGACAAGACGCTTGGCATGCCCGCGCTTATCCTGCCCTCCGTGCAGATAAATATGCGGGCCGGTGAACTGCCGCCCCCCGAGGACGACGGCGTTGCCTATCTGAAAATCCCCCTAAATATATTCTAGGGAGAGAATCAAAGGCACGTGGGAGGCGGAATAATGAACCGCTGCAAGCAGCTTGAAGAAAATTTTTTCGTGTCGGGCCAAGTCAGCCGTGAATCCCTGGAGCGGGCCATGGCGATGGGCATTACCCGGTTCATAAACAACCGGCCTGACTTTGAGGAGGACGGCCAGCCGACCCATGAGGAAATCAAGGGCTGGGCCAGTGAGCTGGGGCTCGAGTATCATTTTGTTCCCGTGGTTCCGGGGGCATTGACGGCGGAAGTGCTGGAGCAATTTACCGGGGCTGTCAGTATAGGCGAGGGGGGTTGCAGTAAGGGGCCGGTGATGGCCTCCTGCCGCACGGGCGCCCGGTCCTGCGCCCTGTGGGCGCTGGAGCGGGCATCACGCGGGGCCTTGCCGGTCGATGATATCATCGCGGCAGCTAAAGCCGCTGGCTATGATATTGCCCCGATGAAAGCATCGCTGGAGCAACTGGCCGGGTTCCCCGGCTGATTCACCCCGACCTCCAAAATCCATTGACGGCGCCCATTTGCCTGCCATGTGCTATTGTGGCGCTCAAGACCCTGCAAGGGTCGAGGGGAGGGTCAAGTGGAGCTGTTCGCGCTGGAGGAAATCCTGCCGCTGCTGGTCGCTGCGGCAGCCATCGCCATTCCGGCGCTTGCCTCCTATCACATCATTGACAGCAAGGACGACGTGCGTGCCGCCATCGGCTGGGCCGGGCTGGTCTGGCTGGTGCCTTTTATCGGCACGATTCTCTATTTGCTGTTCGGGATAAACCGTATTCGCCGCAAGGCCGCCCGGGTGCGCCGCCATCGCGGCTCAAATCAGCCCGAGCAGGAACATGAGGGCCAGGGCGAAGCTGCTTCTGGCGGTGGCCCTCCGCTGCAGGCGCTTTTTCCGGAAGCCGGCGAGGCGATGAAGGCTCAGGCGGAGATGATGGGCCGCATCACCGGCCTGCCGCTGACGCCGGGCAACGATATCCGTTTTCTGGACGGAGGCGACGAGGCTTACCCATCGATGTTGAAGGCAATTAACGACGCCACGCAGTCGGTTGCCCTGGCCACATTTATCTTCGACTATGACCGGGCCGGGAAGCAATTTGTCGAGGCGCTGAAGGCGGCTGTCGAACGCGGCGTTGAAGTGCGGGTGCTGATCGACGGCGTCGGTGAGCTGTATCATTTCCCCTCGAGTTGGCGGATGCTCAGGCGCGCCGGGGTTCCGGTGCAGCGCTTCAACCGCTCGATCATGCCCTGGCGCATGGCCTATCTGAATCTGCGCAATCACCGCAAAATACTGGTTGCCGACGGGCGCATCGGTTTTACCGGGGGCATGAATCTGCGCCAGGGCAATTTCCGCGACGCCAGGCCCGGCAACGCCATCCGTGACATGCATTTCCGCCTGGAAGGCCCGGTGGTCGGGCATTTGATGGAGGTCTTCGCCATCGACTGGTCGTTTGCCGCGAGCGAAAATCTGGAAGGCGAGGCATGGTTTCCCAGGGACCTGGACGATCATGGGCCGGGCAATAATCCCGGCTCCGCGGTGGCCCGCGGCGTGCCCGACGGTCCCGACGAGGATCTGAACAAGATATCCTGGGCGATCCTGTCCGGGCTGGGCATGGCGCGGCGCTCGATTAAAATCGTCACCCCCTATTTCCTGCCCGACAAGATCATAGTGGCGGCGCTCAGCCATGCGGCGTTAAGGGGTGTTCGGGTTGATATTATTCTGCCCGCGCGCAGCAACCTGAAAATCGTCGATTGGGCATCGCGGGCACAATATGCCCAGGTTCTGGAGCAGGGTTGCCATATTCATCACCTGCCGCCGCCGTTCGATCATACAAAGCTGTTGCTGGTCGATGATATCTGGCTGTTGTTCGGCTCCTCGAACTGGGACCCCCGCAGCCTGCGGCTGAATTTCGAGTTCAACGTGGAATGTTACGACAGGGCGCTGGCCGGGGCGCTGGCGGCGAATATATCCCGGCGCATTGCCGCCGCGAAGCAGGTGACCCTTGCGGAAGTGCGCTCGAAGCATCCTTTCCGCCGCGCCCGCGACGGCGTTGCATGGCTGTTCAGCCCTTATCTGTAGGCTCTCCCCGCGATCGAATGTCACCCGTTAATTGGGGACGTATTTTTGAAAGATCAGTATGCCGCATCGCCGCGTAAGGACATACTGTCCTCAATTGACATTGGAAACGCAGGCATCACAGCTCTTACTCCGTCATTCGCCGACTTGATCGGCGAATCCAGTTGCGCGCCCGTAATATCGTGAGAAAGGTCTTTCCAGTCAGGACTTGTGTTTCGATCAGCTTCCTGTCTCGGCTTCGCCTGTAGCGCCTCGGGCCCTTTTCCCCGCTAATTGTGCCTCTGGACTCGCCGCCAAGGCGCATCACGCAAAAAGGGTCGGCGAGTGACGAAGAAAAGCACAGCCCGGCAATCCTTAAAAATTTAATAAAAATAAAATTTCCGTTTAGCGGATTTTAACGCTCAAAACCCATAATCAGGGCTCAATTCGCATGCTCAGGCCGGATTTGCATCGCAAAGGCATACGGGAGAGATATGGTCGTGAAAATAAAGCCCTTTTTGAAGAAGTTGCTTGGCCGTCTGCCGGTAATTCGCCGGTTTGCCGGTGACGAAAAAGGCGTGACGCTGGTTTATGTGGCGATCTCGCTGCCGGTCATTCTCGGCTTCGCCGGCATTGGCGTGGATATCGCCGTGTGGAACCTGGACAAGCGCGAATCCCAGTCGATGGCGGATGCCGCGGCGATGGCCGCGGGCGTCAGCGTCATGCGCAGCGGCAACTTCGCCACGATCGACGCTACTGCCCTTGCGGGGGCCATCGACAATGGTTTCAGCGCCGCCAACGGCGATACGATTATCATCAACAATCCGCCCAGTATCGGGCCGCGCTCGGCGGCGGTATGGGGCGACCCCGACGGCGACGGCATATCGGGCGATACCGACGCCATTGAAGTGTTTATCCGCCGCCCGGCCCCGGCGCTGTTCTCAAGCATTATCATGAATAACACCAACCAGTTCGTGCGGTCGCGCACGGTGGTCAATGCCATCAACGATCCCGGCGACAGTTGCTTCATGTCGCTGGACCCCGAAGGCGGCATCACGGTCAGCGGTGGGGCGACCGTTAGTCTGGACTGTGGCGCGCTGGCCAACGGTGATCTCACCCTGAACGGTAGCGCCTGCCTGGGGACCAGTGGCACGAGTGTTGTCGGCGACATTACCTACAACCCTGATCCGTGCATTACCGAACCGGGACCGGCGATCACCCGGCCCGATCCACTGCGCTTCCTGCCCGAGGTCGAGGAGCGGGTTTGTGACATCAACGCCGCCATGAACGTGACCTCCAGTGCTCCCCCCAAGGAACTTTATCCGCGTTCCAACGGGGTTCTGGTGATCTGCAACGTCGGTATCCGCATCCAGCCCTCGGGGACGCTGATTCTCCATCCGGGCATCTATGTTTTCCACAAGGGCGCCAGCCTGGATGTCTTCGGGATTCTGGACGCCAGTGCCGGTGTGATGATCTATTTCACCGAGGACGCCGGTCAGTCGAATCCCGGCCCCCTGACGCTGCAGGCCGGCGGGTCAATGACCGTCAACCCCCTGTCCCCGGGCGACCTGGATGCCGGCACCACGCAATGCAATTCCGGCAGCAACAATACGCCGCCGGGGCCGACGCTGGGGGTTTGCGGTGGCACCGTCAATCTCTCCGACAACGGGGCGACCCCATGGGATGAACTGGACGAAATCTACGAAGGCATTGCCTTTTTTCAGGACCGCGATGCTAAAGCCGCGAATGGCGATTCGTCCGTGACCTATAATTTTACCGGCGATTCCAGCATGCTGATCGACGGTGTGATTTATTTACCGGGCGGTGATGTTCAGTGGTCCGGCGGCTCGAGCAGCAGCGCCAACGCCATATTGTCAGACAGTATAACCGTCACCGGTAACGCAGATTTCGGCACCATCGAAGGCACCATCCTGGAGACGCTGCTGGCCTTCGTCTTTATCAAGATCATCGAATGAACATGAGGAAACCGCAATGAATATATCGCAAGGGAAAACACTCCTCGGTTCGATGGCGCGGAAATGCCGCGGATTCCTGGCCCGCTTGTCAGCAGACAAGTGCGGCAATGTGCTGACGGAAATGGCCCTGGTCATGCCCATGTTTGCAACCCTGGCGGTCGGCACATTCGATATGGGCCGTTTCGCCATTGAGCAGACCCGGCTGGAACAGGTGGCCCGCGCCGGCGCCCAATATGCGCTGCAGAACATCGCGCTGGCCGGCGATACGGCGGGCATGGAGAATGAGGCCATCCAGGCGGCACTGGTTGCCGCCGGGCCCGACACCGCCGGCATTACGGTGGTCGCGACACGTGCCTGTGGCTGTCCGGGTTCGTCGGGGGATCCCGGCTGCTCGGGTTTCTGCGACGATGGCAATGTCAAGTCAGTGGAGTTGACCGTAACCGCGACCCATACCCTGACGCCGCTTTTTTCCTTCCCGAGCTTTATCCAGACCACGACGCTGGTCGCCGATGTGACCGTGCAGGTTCAATAGGCGGCAGGCGCGCCAGGGCAGGGGAAGAAGATGAGAAAGGGTTTTGAGATGATACACAGGATGCAAAAATATTTTCAGATGAGGCGGGACGAGCGCGGTTCGGCCTCGATCGAGTTTGTCATCACCTTTCCCGTCGTCATCCTGGCGACGCTGATTATCTTTGACATCGGGCGCGCCACGCAAATGATGTCGAGCCTCTCCAGCGCCGCCAACGACACCGCGCGCTATGCCAGCGCCCATGCCACCGACAATCTCATCCCCAAGACCGAGGCCGAGATCATCGCCTTTGCCAAATCGCGGCTGGTCGGCGTCGGTCCGGGCCCTGATCCTGTCATTACCTTCACGCCGCCGGCAGGGGCCGATGTGGCTGATCCGGATTTTGTCTCGGGCGGCGAAGTCTCGGTGCGCATTACCCGGGATCTGGCCTTCTTCACATTCGGCTTTGTTGGCCTGGGCCCTCAGGAGTTTGTTGGCCGGGCCGACATGATCGTCCTCTAGGGCGCTTTCTTTTGCTCACCCCCACCCTACCCTGACCCTCTCCCATCAAGGGAGCGGGAATTCCTTATGCCTTCGCCGCCGCTTGCGCCGCGTGCCTGCCTTTTTGATCTCGGTGAGCGCGAACAGATAAACCCCGCTCAGCCACAGAACCAGCAGCCCCACCCCGGCGGGCAGAAAAACGTAAAGCTTTGCCCAATCGGCAAAGAAGCTGCCGTCGTGGATGGTCTCGATCAGGTCCGAGCGGCGATAGGCGACCTGCAGCACTTGAGCCGTTGCCGTATCGACCTGGACTTCCCAGGAACTGGCGCTGACGAATTTCACGATGCCCCTGTCGGGCTTGATATCAACCCGGGCGAGGTCCGCCCAACTGCCGATGCCTGCCTCGGGCACCGCTTGCGCCGCGGCGAACATTTCAGCCAGGCTGGCGGCGGGCAGGGTATCCGCATCCGCCAACTCTGGGCTGGTATTGGTCGGCGGCTGAACCCAGTCGATTTCCTTCTTAAGCTGCAACACCACACCGGCGCCGATCATCACAATCAGCACCGGCGCGACAATGATCGATCCCCAATGGTGGATCTTGCGGAGGAGAACCTGCGTCTTCATGGCGCCCGCCACTCCGCCTAGGGTGTTGCGGCGGGCACCGCCAGTGGCTCTGCGGCCATCAGCGGCTGCAGCCCCATCGCGCTGGCCTGCTGGCGAAAAGCCGCCACGTCACCGGCAAAGACGGCGTTGACCTCCGACACCGCTTTCTCCAGCGCCCGCTCGGCGGCTGCGGCATAGGCAAGTGCGGCCGGCGAAGGGGCGTCAAAGCTGCTGCCCAGATAAAACCCGGCCAGGCCGATCATGGAACTCACCTTGTCGTCGTTATAGACGTACCCCTTGGTGTCGGGCAGGGTGCGGATACGCTCTTCAATGGCCTCCAGCGTCTCCTGAAGTTCCTTGGCCTGTTTCCCCAGCGCGGCATGGGGGTCGTCGTTATCTCCATCGTTGCCAGCATCCTCGCCAGCCTCTTCAGGGGCGGCCTTCCTGGCCAGCGCGGCGATCACATCGATATCGGCGCGGGCATCGACCAGCCGCTCCACGGCATCAACCGTTATGCCGGTCAGCGCCTCCAGCCGTTGCCGGTAGGCGAAATTCTTCCGCCGGTCCTGATCAGACACGTCATAGCGCGGGTCGGCGAGAACCCGGGCTTCGGCGCTGGCTTCGGCATCGCCGTACTTCAGCGTAATCTTATAGCTGCCCGGCACCACCTCGGGACCGGCGGGTAACTGGTCGTCGTCCGCATTATCGCCGTTTCCGCCCGGCATTTTCCTGGCACCGTCCACTTCATGGCCCCAGACCACCCGGTTGATGCCCTGCTGCACCGGTGCCTTGAAGGTGCGGATCACCGCGCCCGTGGCGTCCCGAACGGTGACGGTGATTTTCTCGTCCTTGCCGTTCTCTTCCGCATCCTCCCCGTCGTCACTGTCATCATCGTCGCTGGCGGCCTGGCGCAGCGCAATGCGGCGGGCTCTGTCTTTTTCCGCATCCGGATGGGCCAGGTCGCCACCGCTCATCATGAAGGTCACAACCGCCCCGTAGGGCTCGTTCGGGGCGCGGAATCCCCCCGAGGCATCGAAGCGGGTCGAGGGCGACTGGCGCGGCGCATATTGCTGGCCGTCGGTGACCGAGAGGATTTTCAGCCTTGCGGCAAAATCACTCTCGCTCAGACCGCGTAACGCCGAATAATCGTCGATCACATAAAGCGCGCGGCCGTGGGTGCCCAGCACCAGGTCGTTCTCGCGCTCCTGAATGGCCATGTCCATGACCGACACGGTGGGCACGCCGGCGGTCCATTTGAACCATCCCTTGCCGCCGCTGGTCGAGACATAGAGCCCGAACTCGGTGCCCAGGAACAGGAGATCAGGGTCGAGATGGTCCTGCTGGACCGACAGCGCATAGCCGGAAATATCCTTGCTGGTCAGGTTGATCCAGCGCCGCCCGTAATCCTCGACGCGGTAAATATAGGGTTTCATATTCGAGCGTCGATGGTCGTCGAACACCACGAAAGCCACCGAGGCGTCGTGGGGTGAGGGTTCGATATGCGGCACCCAGCTGTTCCTCGGCACACCCCTTGCGCGGTTGGCAATGCTGGTCCAACTGGCGCCGCCATCCCGGGTCACATGCACGAGACCATCGTCGCTGCCCACCCATATGACGCCTTCTTTCAGGGCGCTGGGGGCGACGGCGGTGATGCTGGTGTAGAATTCCGCGGCGGTCACGTCAGAGGTCAGCCCGCCGGTTTCCTTATAGAGCTGCCAGTCGGGATTGTTGGTGGTCAGGTCGCCGGAGATGACCGACCAGCTCCTGCCCCGGTCGGTGGACTTGTGCAGGAACTGGCTGCCGTAATAGATGGTGGCGGTATCGAAGGGGTCTTGGGCAAAGCCGGCGTTCCAGTTGAACCGTAATTCGATGTCGCTGCCGTCATCGGCCTTTGGCGCGTTGGGGCGGATCATCTGGAATACGCCGGTGCGCAAGTCCCAGCGGAAGAGATTGCCGCCCTGGCTCATGGCATAGCCGCGCGTCGAATCCTCGGGGTCGGGGCTGGCGTCAAAGCCGTCGCCGAACCCTATCTCCTGCCAATGCAGGTTCTTTATACCGCCATTCTCCCAGACCTCGGAGGGGCCGCGAAAGGTGCCGTTGTCCTGCAACCCGCCGTAAATATTGTAGGGCAGGTCGTTGTCCACATTGATATGGTAGAATTGCGCCAGCGGCAGGTTGGCGACGAAACGCCAGGTGACGCCCTTGTCGCGGCTGATGGCCAGCCCGCCGTCGTTGCCGACAATCATATGCTTCGGATCGCGGCTGTTCACCCACAGGGCATGGACGTCGATATGCACCTGGTTGGGGGCGCTGCAGCAGTTGATGGCGGGGATAAATTCAAAGGTCTTGCCGGCGTCGATGGAAACCGACACGCGGCTGGCGATGTTATAGATCGTGTCCGGGTCTTCCGGATCAACAAGTAATTCCGTGTAATAGAAGGGGCGCACCGCGATATTGGTCTCGTCGTTGGTGGTGGTCCAGGTCTCGCCGCCGTCGTCGGAGCGCAGAAGAGCGCTTTTCTTGGCCTCGACCAGCGCATAGACCCGCGCCGGGTCTGACGGCGAGGGCGCGATGACTATACGGCCCAGCACCCCTTCAGGCAGGCCGTCTTCCTGCGTTTTGCGCTTCCAGGTGGCGCCGCCGTCGTAAGACAGATACAGCCCCGAGCCGGGTCCGCCGGAATTGAAATGATAGGGTTTGCGGCTAAACTCCCACATGGCGGCATAGAGCTTGTCCGGGTTGGCGGGGTCGATCTTGATGTCTGTGGCGCCGGTGGTCTGGTCAACATAAAGTATCTTCTGCCAGCTCTTGCCACCATTGATGGTCTTGTAGATGCCGCGGTCCTCATTCTCGCCCCACAGGGTGCCCAGCGCCGCCACATAGGCGATGTCGGGGTTGGTGGGGTGCAGGGCAATACGGTTGATGCGCTCGGTGCGCTCCAGGCCCAGTTTGGCCCAGGTCCGTCCGCCGTCCATGGTCTTGTATATGCCGCCGCCGATGGAGGTGGAATTCCTGACATTGCCTTCGCCGGTGCCCACCCATACGATCTCGGGCGCGGCCTGGAAAATCGCCACGGCGCCGATCGATGCCACATCCTGGTCGTCGAAAATGGGCTGCCAGTTGAGACCGCCGTTCACCGATTTCCACACGCCGCCGGTGGCCGCGCCCACATAGATGATGTTGGGGTCGGCCTCCACCGCGTCGATGGCGGCAACCCGCCCCGACATGGTGGCGGGGCCTATGGCCCGTGCGCTCATGCCGTCCAGCAGGTCGCTGTCAATTTCGGCCTGTGCGGCTGCCCCTGATCCGATAACCAGAAAAAGAGCTGAAAGCCCCGCAAAAATGACCGTGAAAAGTTGCGGCATGGTGGTGTCCCCTCACTGAATTATTCTTCTCTGAAGGGCAGACCCTAGAAGGGGCGACGGGGCCTTGTCAACGCGGTGATGGCAGACAAAAAACGAGCCCCCTTTTGGGGGGCTCGTCTGAAACTTGATGGTTTTGGCCTTGATCGTCTCGGGTCGTCTGGCTTCCGCCGATCTGCTGGAGATTAAAAACCTGGTAGCTTTTTGAATCTCTGGCCCGGTTCTTTTCCGGTCTGTCTCAGTTAACGCATCATGCCTCTGAATTGTGGCGGAAATGCGGTGAAACAGGGTTAACGATGCGCCTTTTTTCCGTTAACTCATTACAATTGTTGGAAAAATCGGGATATGATGGTTAACGCGGCGCTCTATGCCAGAGTTTCCAATGGTCTCCATGGTTAACGCCCCGGCGCGTCCGGCCAGGCGGCCCCAATGGGGGTGACGAAAAAATCAAAAATAATTGCCCGAAGGACGGATTTTCGCCGCTTTCCCTGCGTTTTTGTGCTTTCGCGGTGCTGATTTCAGTCCCAGCCGACGCTGTAAGGGTCCGGCTCCGTGTCTTCCGGCCCCCCGTCCGCATGGGGCTGAGCGAATCTTGCCTTGAAATTGACGGCAACCAGTTGCGCCATGAAACCGGCCATGCGCGGGTCGTCCCCAGCTTGCTCAGTGCCTGCGTTACATTGGTCCGCGCGATACGCCATCCGCTCATGCCTGCTTCCTCTTACCCAGGCCAGCGATACCGGCCCGCCGGCAGGCCGCGCCTCCGCCAGGAAGCCAGCAGGAAGCCAGCAGGAAGCCAGCAGCAAGAACGGGTGTGATTGCCGGTGACCGGGCACAATGAAAAAAGGGCCGGAAACCGGCCCCTCGTTCGAATTGCTTTTGCTTATGCGTTGATCAGCTGGCGTCGGCGGCGCGTGGCGCCTCTCCAGCTTCACCGGCCTCGTTGTTCTTGTCTTCACTCAGCGAATCGCGGATGCGCTGCAGGATTGAGGTCTGGCTGCCCGAATCCTCTTCATCGCCCAGCGATTCCTTGATCTGCTCCAGAACGGTGCCGCGGCTGGCGGGCGTGGGCTCAAGTCTCTCTTCCTCGGCCTCTTCCTCGACCTTTTTCTCGGCCTCCGCCTTCTCTCTTTCGGCGCGACCCGGGTCCAGCACGGACGGGATCGGGTCATATTCCGGCGCGGCGTCCTCAATCGGCGCCCTGGTGCCTTCGTCAAGAAGCCCGGCGGAAAGGCTGGCGGGCTCTTGCCCGGTTTCAGCAGCATTGATGGGCGTTACGATTGTCTCGCTTGCCTCGGGAATGCTCTCCTCGGGGGCGCTCTCCTCAGGGATTATTTCCGGCTCGGCGTTTTTCGCCGCCTTGTCCGCTTTGGCCTCTGTATCGACAGGCTTGGTCTTGGGGAAGTCGCCGCTCAAAAGGGTCGCCTGCAAGGCCTGGTAGACGGATTTGATGAATTCCTCGTCGCCCTCGACCGTTACGGTGCCCTGGGCCAGTTCGATACTGAATTTGCTGCTCATGGTGATGCCAGCTCGCTTGTAAGAAGGTTGATTCCGATTAAATCCCAGAATGCCAGAGCGTTGTTAATATTTGGCTAAGCATTGGTAGAATGCGACGGATCCCGGGCATTTTCCTTGAAACCGGTTTTCGGGCGCGGCGAAGGCGCCCCGCTGCACCCACATGGTGTGGGCCGGGTGTTTTGCCCCCTCATGGCTGGCCGCGGGGGGCGGGGTGTCATCCAGCCACCTGGCCTCGCCGCCTTCGATGACCAGAATCTCTTCCCATTTGGCGCCAAATTCGCCATTGGAAAAATGTGGCTCAACCATCCAGAGGCCGTCGGTGGGCGCGTGATCGCTGGTTGCATGGCGGCTCCATAGCGGGCTTTGGCGGGCAAAAAAGCGGGAGAGCCCGATTTTCATGAGGAACCAGCTCAAGGCAACGCCGTCCGCGCCCCGCAGGCGCCACCCCCGGGGCCATCTCAGGCGCAGCGCCCGGTGTCCCAACACGGCGCCGGGGTGTTTCTCATGCACTCCTTCATACCCCAGCGCCGCGCAATCCGCCGCCACGCCCTCTGCGATTGACAAGAACGAAGCTCCGGAATTCACCGCGTCTCTTATTTTGTGCCGCTGCACCAACAGGCTGGCCATCATCTCGTCATGGGCCGGGGTATCGCCAAAAGAGAAACTCAGGGACGTATCGATCATAAAACCATCGAATATTGGCGCTCCGTCAAGGATCACGGCGTCGCCCTCCTTTAGCGCCGTATCGCGGGGAAAGAAATTACCGATTCCCCATCGGCCGGGCAGCCCGGTGCGTTCGCCGAACAGCACGACGGGCAGGTGAAAGAAGTTTCCCGCGCCCGCGGCGCGATATCGGCGGAACAATTCACGCGCAACGGATTTCTCGGTCACGCCAACCTCAAGTTCACGGGCCATTTCTGTCTGAATTCGAAAGCAGGTTCTCTGCAGCGTCAGGAATTGGTCCAGTTCGGTGGCGCTAAACCCCTTGGTCTTGATAAACACGTTATTCCTTGTGCAAAATTGTGGCGGGACGGCGGGTTCGCCAGCGAGAGAGTGGTGATGTGCGAAGTCCGGAGCGAACCAGTCTCCGGATGACTTCGCTGCTCTTACGGGAATCTGCAGGGTAATTTCACCTTTCCGCGCGTTTCCGCCAGTTTTACCTATCCATAACCCGCAGGAACGTGGGGTTCCAGGGCCGATTTCCCTACGCAATCCAGCAGCATATTTTTTTCAGGTAGCAGGGAATTAAATCGGTGGAACGGGAATTAATTGAATCAGATCCGAGTGCGCCGCTGCGCCAATCATGGTGAGACCCGGGGCATTGATAACCTTGATGTTCCTCTGCGAATTGGATTGGACGGCACAATAAAAGAAGGCCGTTAAGAACAGCGGTCCTTGAGTTCAAGATATAGCGCGCTGTGATCCAGGTCGGCGCGCCCGTGCGCGCACATATCCGCAAAGAGGCTGCGGACACTGTTCAAAACAGGCAAATCAAGGCCGCCGTCTTTCGCTTGGGCCCATGCCGTTTCAAGGTCCTTCAACTGGGCCGCAGCAAAAGCCCCCGGGGCAAAATCGCCATCCACAATATTTTTGCCGTGCTTGCGCAGCACTTCGGAATCGGCAAACCCGCCGGTCAGCGCCCGCCGCAGCGCGGGCAGCTCGACCCCGCCGGCCTCGGCCAATAGAAAGGCCTCCGAAATCGCTGCGATCGAATTGGCGAAGGGCCTGAAAGAAACGGATATCCCGGGTCTGACCGCTGATTTTGCCCGCCAGTCTATCGAAAAGACGGGCAGTTCAATCTTCGAATTCAAGGTCGGCCGCTACTCTCTTGAATGCGACATCGCCACGGTCCATGCCGTGCGGGAGGCGTTAGGCCCCGGCATCAATATCGCCGTTGACGCAAACATGGCCTACAGCATCGACCAGGGGCGTCAGCCCCGCGACCTGACCTACAAGCGCCTTATGCGTCTCCGCATTCTGCCCATTTCATGGGCGGAACAGCGGAAATCCCTCGGATTTCCCGGATAACGGCCCCAAATCCGATTCGGAGTATCTCAAAACGGGGGTCGCAAAAATGACCCCGACAGACTTTTGTCCAATTGGCGCTATTCGGCCCCTGATTTGCGGTCTCTGTGCTGCTGTATAGGGCTGCACAGGGGGCTAAGCCTTTGAAATTGCGGCGCTACTTGGAAAGCAAACCGGGGTCGCAGGTTCGCAGAGAAAAGAGTGGTGAGCAATCAGTGATTCAAACCCGCAACCTCCGCTTAGTTAACCCTTTGAAATCTTTAATACATTCCGGCCCATTTTTCAGCAGTGACGAATATGGACGAACAACTTTTTCTTCGCTGTTATCTTAGAATTCGTCGTTTGCGGGAATCGTTCTCTCACGCGATATATGCAGGCATGAGAGTGTGGCGACATACGAACCCGGAAGAGAAGCTGGCGCTGTCAGCTGGCGATTCCCTTCCGCACGGCGGGTTGGGCCGTGCCGGGGTCAGATCATTGCATTCCTGCCCGCCCCCCGCCTCCGTCGCGAGCTACCATCGGACCAGCCGATGTTAGTGCTGAGGATTCTGTCCGGGGGTTTGTAGGGGCCTTCACCGGGAACTTCAAAGTCAAGTAATGCTGCCGAAATAGTGCATTTCGGTGAACGGGGGAGCTTTGCGGCCAGTTGGGCCCGAGGCGCCTGAGTCCATAGAAGAGACATGAGGAAGATATCATGAATGCAAAAATTCTTTCCGCACACGACTTGAGAAGCGGCCTGGTCGTTTATCTGACCAGCGAAGGCGGCTGGAGCCGGAAACTGGTGCGCGCCGCGCCGGCCACAGATGAGCGCACCGAGGCGCGTCTTTTAGATCTTTCCGAGCAGGCCATCGGTGGCAACCGCGTGATTGAGCCGGCATTCATTGACGTCGACTGGCGGGAGACCGGGCCGGTGCCGGCGCGCCTCCGGGAGCGCATTCGCGCCGACGGTGTGCCGACGATCATGCCCGAAATTCCTGGCGTCGCGGCGGAATGAGGCGGGGCCGATGTATCGCTACGATAGCTATGACAAGACTTTGGTGCTGGAGCGGGTCGAGGAATTCCGCGACCAGGTGGCGCGGCGGCTGACAGGCGCCCTGACCGAGGAGCAGTTCCGCCCCCTGCGCCTGATGAACGGGCTCTATCTGCAGCTCCACGCCTATATGCTGCGTGTCGCCATCCCCTACGGCACGCTGAGCTCGGATCAGATGCGCAAGCTGGCTCATATCTCGCGCCGCTACGACAAGGGCTACGGGCATTTCACCACCCGGCAGAACATCCAGTATAACTGGCCGGAATTGGAGGATGTTCCAGATATTCTCGCCGAGCTGGCAGAGGTGGAAATGCACGCCATCCAGACCAGCGGCAATGTGATCCGGAACGTCACCACCGACCATTTCGCGGGCGTTGCCAGGGACGAGGTAGCCGACCCCAGGCCCTATGCGGAGCTGATCCGCCAATGGTCGACCCTGCATCCCGAGTTTTCCTTCCTGCCGCGGAAATTCAAGATCGCTCTCACCGGTGCCGAGCAGGACCGGGCGGCGATCCGGCTGCACGACATTGGATTAAAGCTCAAACGGCGCGAAGACGGGGATATCGGTTTTGAAGTGATCGCCGGCGGCGGCATGGGCCGCACTCCCATGATTGGCCCGGTGATCCGCGCGCATCTGGAACCGGAGCATTTACTCTCTTATCTGGAGGCGATCCTCCGCGTCTATAACCAGCATGGCCGGCGCGACAATAAATACAAGGCGCGGATCAAGATACTGGTGCATGAACTGGGCACCGATGAATTCACCCGCCAGGTTGAGGCCGAATGGGCGCGGATCAAGGATGGGCCGCTGACGCTGCCAGAAGCCGAGTTCCGGCGCATTCAGGCGATGTTTGCGCCACCGCCCTATGAGGCTACTGATGGTTCTGACAGCAGGTTCGAGAAAAGCCTTGCCGGTGACACAGCCTTCGCCGCCTGGGTGGACAGGAATGTGCACGCGCACCGCGCCCCCGGCCACGCCATCGTCACCATTTCTCTCAAGCCTCATGGCGGCATTCCCGGCGACGCCAGCGCTCAGCAGATGGAGATCGTCGCTGATCTGGCCGAGCGCTTTTCCTTTGGCGAGATTCGCGTCAGCCACGAGCAGAACCTGATCCTGCCCCATGTCAAAAAATCCGATCTCTATGCAATCTGGTGGTCGCTGTTGAGCTTTGGTCTGGGCACCGCCAATGCTGGACTGCTGACCGATATCATCGCCTGCCCGGGACTCGATTATTGCTCGCTGGCGAACGCGCGCTCGATCCCCCTGGCGCAGAAGATAGCGAGCCGCTTTGACGATGGTGAAAGGCTCAGGAATATCGGCGATCTCAAGATCAAGATATCCGGCTGCATCAACGCTTGCGGCCACCACCACGTCGGCCATATCGGCATCCTTGGCGTCGAGAAAAAGGGCGAGGAACTTTACCAGCTGATGCTCGGCGGCTCGGGCGCCGAAGACGCGTCGCTTGCCAGGATAACCGGGAGAGGTTTCTCGGAGGACGGCATCATCGACGCCATCGAGACCGTCGTGGATACCTATCTGAACGCCAGGGAGGAGGGTGAGGATTTTCTCCACACCTACCGCCGCCTCGGCGCTGAGCCCTTCAAGCGGGCCATTTACAGCGGAGAGACCTCGAAATGACGCTGCTCAATCTTACGGGGATCGCTTCGGGTATTTGGGTCGAGGCCCCGGACGGATCCCCGATACCCGAAGCCGCCCAGGTAATTATCAGCTTCAAGAGGTTGATGGCCGAAGGCAAGGCGCTGCTGCAGACATCGCTACATCTGGGCCTGCAGCTTGAGCCGCATAACGCGCTCGAGGAAGTCGCGCAGTACATTGATGCACTCAGTCTGATTGTCATCGAATTTCCCGTCTTTACCGATGGGCGCGGCTATAGTCAGGCGCGGCGGCTTCGCGAGGAGTTCGGCTATAAGGGCGAACTGCGCGCCGCCGGCGATATATTGCCTGACCAAGCCCGCTTTATGGAGCGCTGCGGCTTTGACTCTCTGGTGCTCGCGGCTGGTGTCGATGCCGAGACCGTCAGAGCCGCGCTGCAGCATTACAGCTTCGTCTACCAACCCGCAGCCGACGGCCTGGTCACCATTCCGGAACAGCGCCACGGGACTCCCGACCGGCTGAAAGTGTCATGAGCGACGCACACTACGATCGGGTCCACGAGCTGAACCGGCGATACGCCGGAACCGACGCGCGGGACCTGCTGGCAGGCGTGATCGAGCGCGAATTCGCGGGATCCATTGCGCTTGTTTCCTCTTTCGGCGCCGAGTCCGCCATTCTGCTGCATCTTGCCGCCGCCGTTGACCCCAACATCGAAGTAATATTCATCGACACCGGCACATTGTTCGGAGAGACCAGGCGCTATCGGGATCGCCTGACCGACTTTCTTGGTCTTGGAAATGTGCGGACAATTGAGCCCGATCCGGGGCTGCTTGCCGCTGCCGATCCGCGCGGCATGCTGTTCCGCGACCAACCCAACTTCTGCTGTTACCTGCGCAAGGTCGCGCCTCTGCAGCGGGCGCTTGAAGGACGCGAGGCCTGGATTTCCGGGCGCAAGCGTTTCCAATCGGCGGGGAGGGCGGAGGTTCCGCTGTTCACTGCGACAGGATGAGCGAAGCCCAGATCCGCAGTGAGGCGTGATTCGAACTCGGCGACCCGCTTTCCCTCGCTCAGCCAACCTGTTTCCACAGTTTGAGAGACCAATTTCTTGGCCTCGTCAGTTACACGCGTTACGAAAAAGTCCATTGCGGGCGGAGTCAATTGGCCACTGGTTCGGCGGTGACTTTATCGTAGTTATCGATTAACCAGTCAAGCGTTTTCTTAATTCTCTCTTCGAGCGGCATCCGGGGAAGATCACCCAGCATTCGGTTCATTCGACTGGTTCTCATCACCTTACGCGCAGCACCATCCTGTTTTGTTGTGTCGTAAACAATTTCACCGGTATAACCGAGAACTTCCCGTATGGTCTCGGCCAACTCGGTGATGGTGTAGCCAGTGCCCATGCCCACGTTCAGAATGGTTGTTTCGTTTGCAACTTCGGCAGCTTTTACGATGGCTGTGGCAGCGTCGTCGACATACATCCACTCGCGGACCGGCTTCCCCGTTCCCCATACGACCACTTCCGGGACGCCATCTCTCTTTGCTTCATAGAATTTACGGATTAGCGCCGCCAGAGCATGCGACCTGTCAGGGTGGAAGTGTTCCCTTGGTCCGTAAAGATTCGTCGGAATTAGTCCGATGGTGGTGAAGTTGTACTGCTGCTGGTACACATCCGCCTGAACGGATTGAACTTTCTTGGTGATTCCGTAGTTGACTACAGAGTCATGTAACGGGCCGTCCCAGTATTCATCTTCCCTCAGGACGTCGGCTTCGCCATAACCGGGGTAGGAACAGGAAGCCAGAACATTGACGTATTTCTTGGCTCCGGCGGTACGCGCTGCTTCCATAGTGTTGATGCCCATCAACATGTTGTCCATGAAGATGGTGGCGGGCGCGATCGTCTGGTAGTGGATGCCGCCTTGATGGCCCGCCGCAGCCCCCGTATCGTTCTCATCTTCGCCGTACTTTGTTACCAGTTCGCTCTTGCGTTCAGTCGTGATGGACAACTTTACCTCCGACTCTCGTGAGATCTGTGCTTTTCGTCCAACTTCATTTGGGTCACGCAGGCGCGCCGAGTTGGCGCGCCCGCTCGATGTCCAAGGCGATCTGCCGCGTCAACTGATCGACGGAGTCGAAGCGCTGCTCATGGCGCAGTCTCTGTCCCAGGCGCACCTCCACGGTCTTCCCGTAGAGGTCACCATCGAAGTCGAGGACATGCACCTCGACGGTGATGCACCCATCGCCGGTAAAGGTGGGCCGGTTGCCGATGTTTACCACCACAACACGCTCCCCCTCGTCATTCCACCGCGCCCCACCGGCGAAGACACCGCGCGGCACCCCCTCGAGCGCCGCCGGG
>JACZSK010000159.1 GCA_022574255.1 Pseudomonadota bacterium | reverse complement strand
GACCACAGGAGTGTATGCGAGAATCACGCGGGTGAGGCGCTTCTTTAATCGAAAAAACCGATCACAGAAGCCGTAATAACTCGTTTCACAAATAAGTCAGAAGATGCCATATTATCTCCAGAAACCAGGCCGGGCCGCCGGCTGAACCAACTGGAGATATGAAATGAGCAATTCCACAGCCAGACGCGTTCCCGAAGTCACCTTCCGCACCCGCGTGCGCAACGACGATCTGGAGGGCGCGAACCCCTTTGAATGGAAAGACCTGACCTCGAGCGAGATATTTGCCGGCAAGCGGGTTGTGCTGTTCGCGCTGCCCGGCGCCTTCACCCCCACCTGTTCCTCCACCCATCTGCCGGGCTACGAGAACACCCACGACAAGTTCACCGCGCTCGGCATCGACCAGGTGATCTGCCTGTCGGTCAACGATGCTTTTGTGATGTTCCAGTGGGGGCGTCAGCAATGCGCCGAAAAGGTCTTCCTGCTGCCCGACGGCTCGGGCGAGTTTACGCGCAAGATGGGCATGCTGGTCGACAAGGATAATCTCGGCTTCGGCTATCGCTCCTGGCGCTATTCGATGATCGTCGAGGATGGTGAGATCAAACAGATTTTCGCCGAGCCCGGCTTTGCCGATAATGCCGGGGATGACCCCTTTGAAGTCTCCGACGCCGAGACCATGCTGGCCTGGCTGCGCGACAACACAGCCGACAAGGCGGCGTAACGCCTACCTGATCACCCTCACCCAACCCTCTCCCTCAAGGGAGAGGGCTTTCTTTTTCCCCCTCTCCCTGACCCTCTCCCTTGAGGGAGAGGGAAGCGCGCAAGAAAGGCGCGCGGGTGAGGGTGCCAAGGCCGGAACGACTTAGCCCTACTTCGTCTCTTCGAAAAGTTCCCGGCCCACCAGCATGCGGCGGATTTCGCTTGTCCCGGCGCCGATCTCATAGAGCTTGGCGTCGCGCAACAGCCGCCCGGTGGGGCTTTCATTGATATAGCCCATGCCGCCCAGGCACTGGATCGCCTCCGACGCCATCCAGGTGGCCTTTTCCGCCGCGAAAAGGATGCAGCCGGCGGCGTCCTTGCGCGTCGTCTCGCCGCGGTCGCAGGCCTGGGCCACCGCGTAGACATAGGCGCGGCAGGCCGAGTATGCGCAATACATGTCGGCCAGCTTGCCCTGCATCAACTGGAAGGTGCCGATGGGTTTGCCGAATTGTTCGCGGTCGTGGATATGGGGAATGGCGCTGTCGAAGCAGGCGGCCATCAACCCGATAGGCCCGCCCGAGAGCACCACGCGCTCGTAATCCAGCCCGCTCATCAGCACATTCACCCCCTTGCCCTCTTCGCCCAGCACATTCTCGTAAGGCACCTCGCAATCCTCGAACACCAGCTCGCAGGTGTTTGAGCCGCGCATGCCCAGCTTGTCCAGCTTTTGCGCCGTAGTGAAGCCGGCCATGCTCTTTTCGATCAAAAAAGCGGTGATGCCTTTCGCGCCGGCATCCATGTCGGTCTTGGCATAGACCACCAGCGTTTCGGCGTCGGGGCCGTTGGTGATCCACATCTTGGTGCCGTTGAGAATATATCTGTCGTTGCGCTTCTCGGCCCTGAGTTTCATTGACACCACGTCTGACCCGGCGCCCGCCTCGCTCATGGCCAGCGCCCCCACATGCTCACCGGAGATGAGCTTCGGCAGATATCGCGCGCGCTGCTCGGGGGTGCCGTTGCGCATGATCTGGTTGACGCAAAGATTCGAGTGAGCGCCGTATGACAGCCCCACCGAGGCCGAGGCGCGGCTGATTTCCTCCATCGCCACGGTATGGGCCAGGTAGCTCATCCCGGCGCCGCCGTATTCTTCCGAAGCGGTGATGCCGAGAATACCCAGCGCGCCCATTTTCTCCCACAGATGCGCGGGAAATTCGTTGCTCTTGTCAATCTCGGCGGCCAGCGGCGCGATTTCCTTCTCGGCGAAGGCGCGCACGCTGTCGCGCAGCATGTCGATGGTCTCGCCATGGCCGAAATTCAGCGCCGGCAGGGGGTAATACATGGCCTTGTCCTTTCTCGTCTTATTCTGCTTCGCTCACGGTCAACAGTAACTGCCCGTCGCTCACCTGGTCGCCGGCCTTGACCTGCAGGCCATCAACGGTGCCACCGCGCGGCGCGGTCAGCGTATATTCCATTTTCATCGCTTCCATGATGATCAGCGCCGCTCCGGCCTCCACCGCCGCGCCGTTTTCGTGCAGTACATCAATGATTTTTCCCGGCATGGGCGCGATGACCGCGCCGGGGCCTTCAGCGCTTTCCTCGTCATCGCCAATGTCTTCGATCAGGCGGAAATCAAGGGTGCTGCCGCCGCGCATCAGCGAGATCGTATGGCCCCGCCCATGATCCCCGCCATGATCCCACTCGGCGCTGGCAACGGCGAATTCGCGGCCGTCGATTATGCCCAGAAATTCGTTATTCGGACCCATGCCGCCCAATACGGTCAGGATTTCCTCTTGATCGTTTGTGGCAAGCCGCACGCGGACGCCCCCGGATTCGACGGCGATAACCATGTCGTGGCGCGTGCCTTGGAGCATGAAAGAAAGTGGCTCCCAGCCCTCGATATTCATCCGCCAGCCGGATGTGGCGTGCCAGGGCGAGCCATGGTCATTGCTCCATGCGGGATGCGCCTTGCGCCCAAGGATCAGGATTGCCGCGGCCAGCGCCAGTTCCTCGGTGGTGGGCGATGTGGGGGGCGAGATCAAAGTCCCCATATGCCGGGCGATAAAGCCGGTATCCACGCCGCCTTTGCGGAAGGCGTCATTCTTCAGCACCGCGGCGAGAAACTCCAGATTGGTGGTCAGCCCGGCAATGGCCGTACCGGCGAGGGCCGTTTCCATGCGCGCCAGCGCGGCGTCGCGGCTCGCCCCCCAGGTCACTATTTTGGCGATCATCGGGTCGTAATGAATGGACACCGCGTCGCCCTCCGAGACGCCGGTCTCAACGCGCAGGTGATCAGCGGCCGCAGGCGGACGAAAGGCATGCAGCACGCCGATGGCGGGCAGGAAATCCTTCGCCGCGTCCTCGGCGTAGAGCCGCACTTCAATGGCATGCCCGGTCAGGGTGATTTCGTCCTGGGCCAGCGGCAGCGGCTGGCCCGCGGCGACGCGGATTTGCCATTCCACCAGATCCAGCCCGGTAATCATCTCGGTCACCGGATGCTCGACCTGCAGGCGGGTGTTCATTTCCATGAAGTAAAATTCGGCGTCTTCCAGCCCCTTACTGCTGTCGACGATGAACTCGATTGTCCCCGCGCCTTCATAATTGATTGCCCGCACGGCGGTGACCGCGGCGGCGCCCATTTTTGCCCGCATCGCCTCGCTCATGCCCGGGGCGGGGGCCTCCTCAATAATTTTCTGGTGACGGCGTTGCACAGAGCAATCGCGCTCAAACAAATGCACCGCGCCCCCCTTGCTGTCGCCGAAGACCTGAATCTCGATATGCCGGGGGCTGGTGATGAATTTCTCCACCAGGACCGAGTCATTGCCGAAGGCCGACTTGGCTTCCCGCCGGGCGCTGGCCAGGGAATCCTTGAAATCCTCGGGTCTTTCCACCAGCCGCATGCCCTTGCCGCCGCCGCCCGCCGCCGCCTTGAGGGCGATCGGATAGCCCACGCGCTCGGCCTCTTCCAAGGCAGCCTCCACGTCGGCCACCGCGTCGATCCCACCGGGGACAGCCAGCACGTCGGCCGCGACCATCGCCCGGCGGCTGGAAAGCTTGTCCCCCATGACCTCGATGGCTTCCGGCGGTGGACCGATCCAGGTCAGACCGGCGGCTGTCACGGCGCGCGCAAAATCGGCGTTCTCGGAGAGGAAGCCGTAGCCCGGGTGCACGGCTTCACTGCCGCTGGAGAGAGCGGCGGCCAGGATCTGTTCACCGTCCAAGTACCCGTCGGAGGGTTTCTCGCCCGCGAGCGCCACGGCGATGTGCGCCATGCGCATGTGCAGCGCGCCGGAGTCCGCGGCCGAATGGACCGCGACGCACTCGATGCCCATCTCGCGGGCGCTGCGGATCACCCTC